>DATCRO010000250.1:0-7912 GCA_036569025.1 Burkholderiaceae bacterium | reverse complement strand
CGCTGCGCTACCGGGTGCACGCCAAGATGCTGCGCAAGGCGCTGGCCGAAGCCTCCACCCCGTCGCTGCTGGAGCGCACGATGGCGTCCTGCCGCCAGGCCCGCCAGAAGTAAGCCGGACGCCCCTGACCGAGGAGCCGTCGTGGCCGTTCGTCTTCCCGCGATCCTCGCGTCCGTCCCCCTGTTCCTGGCCGCCCACGCCGTCCCGGCGACGGCCGACCTCACGCCGACCGAGCAGCGCTGGCTGGACGGCGCGACCCCGCCGCTGTCCTGGGCGATCAGGCAGGGCCTGCCGATCGACATCGTCGTGCTGCCCCAGGCCGAGCCTGGCGCCGCGCCCATCGCCATGGGCTGGGTCGACGGCCGCTGCAAGCTGGTCTTCGCGATGCGCGGCAACCCGGCCGCCGAGTCCACGCTCGAATCCATTCCCGCCCCGCTGCTGCAGGCCACGCTCGAGGCGATGACCGCGCACGAGATCGGCCACTGCCAGCGCCACCGCAGCGGCACCTTCGACAGCCTGCCGGCCGGCCTGTCCGACAAGCCCGACGCCATCGAGTCGCGCCAGCCCACCGCGGAGCTGCAGGCGATGGCGCGCGAGATGCGCATCACGCGCCGCGAGGAAGCCTTCGCCGACCTCGTCGGCCTCGCCTGGACGCACGCCCACCACGCCGACCAGTTCCCGCAGGTGCTGGCCTGGTTCGACGCCGCGCGCTCCGACGAGACGCCGCGCGGCTTCCACGACACGCGCCACTGGCTCGCGCTCGCGCACGCGCCGGCGGCCTTCGCCGGCGACGCGAGCCCGATCGAACAGGCCGCCACGCTCTGGCAGCGCGGCCTGCTGGACGACTGAGAAGCCTTCAGCGCAGCGGCTCGGCCGCCGCCGTCTGCTGCCGCACCGCCCGCCGCGGCTTGCCCCCGGCCTGCAGCCGCAGTTGCAGCGCCTCCATCTCGCGCCCCAGCGCCTCGCGCGCGGCGGCGTCGAGCCTGCCGCGCACCGCGGGAAACAGCTTGCGCTCCTCGTCGCCGTGATGATGCTGCGCCAGCTCGCGCAGCACGTGCAGCTTGGGCTGGAACGTCACGTCGTCGCCGGCGAGCGCGAGCAGGTCGGCGACCAGGCGCTTGATCGCCAGGTGCTCCTCCAGCGACTCCAGCAGCACGTCCTCGTTGCGGTCGACGTGCACCGCGGGATAGAACACCTGCTCCTCGGAGGCGATGTGCAGGATGAGCGCGTCGGCGATGTCCAGGAAGCGACTGCGGCGCACGGCCGCGTCGCCCGCGTCGAGCGCGTCGCGCAGCGCCTGCTCGATGTCGCGGTGCTGCCGCGTCAGGTAGTCGGTGGCCTCCATGGCGGGATTCAGCGTCCGACCAGCGACACCGTCATCGCCCGTCCCGCGCCTTCCCGCGCGTCGCCGATCTGCGCCTGCGTGGGCGCGGCATCGAGGGCGGCGACGTCCCCATTGAACAACGCCAGGCACTGGCCACGCCGCTCGGCGGGCCGGTCGGCCTCGCAGCGCGCCTCGGCGACGGCGCGCGACCGCTGCGCCATGTGCTCCATCTCGGCATTGCTGACGTCGCGCTGCAGCACAGACACGTACACGGCCATCACCACTCCCGACAGGAACAGCAGCGCGGCGCCGATCCACTGCTCGCGGGTGACCCGCGTGATGTCCAAGCGCGGGGTCACGACGTGCGGCGCGAGCCGGCCGGATTGCCAGACGGTGACGGTGCCCAGGTTGTTCTCCATGATGTCGTTCTCCAGATCGCGGCGCCGGACCGCGCGATGCCCGTTTCCGGCAAGGCTCGCGCCCGCGCGACGCGCCCACGGTCGGGCAAGGTAAATTCGGGGAGTTCGACGGCGCCGACCCCGCCGTGCCACGACTGACGAAAGGACCGGATGGATTCGACGATCGCCGCCGTGCTGCTGCTGGACGGCATCGGCAATGGCGCCGTGTATGCCTTGCTGGGCATGGCCATCGTGCTGGTGTTCGCGGTCACGCGCGTGATCCTCATCCCGCAGGGCGAGTTCGTCGCCTACAGCGCGCTGACGCTGGCGATGCTGCAGCTCGGTCGCGTGCCGGGCACCGTGTGGCTGGCGCTGCTGCTGGCCGCGCTGGCCGTGCTGCGCGAGACCTGGGACGGCTGGCGGACGAAGCGCGCCTGGTCGGCCACCGGGCTCGGGATCGGCCGGCTGTGCGCCCTGCCCGTCGCGGCCGCCGCGCTCACGTATGTCGCCAGCGGACATGCCTGGCCGCTGCTCGCGCAGGGCCTGCTGACGCTGGTGCTGGTCACCTCGCTCGGACCGCTCGTCTATCGCCTGGCCTACCTGCCGCTGGCCGACGCCTCGGTGCTGCTGCTGCTGATCGTGTCGGTGGGCGTGCATTTCACGCTGGTCGGCCTGGGCCTCGTGTTCTTCGGCGCCGAGGGCTACCGCACGCCGCCGTTCTGGGACGCGACGTTCAACACGGGCCCGGTCACGATCTCGGGCCAGACCATCGTGACGGTGCTCGCCTCCGCGCTCCTGATGGGCGCGCTGTACGTCTTCTTCGCGCGCACGCTGGCGGGCAAGGCGCTGCGCGCGACCGCCATCAACCGGCTCGGCGCGCGCCTGATGGGCGTCTCGACCGAGCATGCCGGACGCAGCGCGTTCTCGATGGCGGCCTTCATCGGCGCGCTCTCGGGCCTGCTGATCGGCCCGACGACGACGATGATCTACGACGGCGGCTTCCTGATCGGCCTGAAGGGCTTCGTCGCCGCGATCTTCGGCGGCCTCGCGAGCTATCCGCTGGCCGTGGGCGGCGCGCTGCTGGTGGGCCTGCTGGACTCGTTCAGCTCGTTCTGGGCCAGCGCGTACAAGGACGCGATCGTGTTCACCGCGATCATCCCGATCCTGCTGCTGCGCTCGCTCACCGACCGCCACCGGGACGACGACGAGTGAGCCGGCCGTGACGAACTTTCCTTCCCTCAAGATCGCCGCCGCGGCCGGCGTCGCGGCGCTGCTGGCGCTGCCGCTGCTGCCGGTGCCCGAGTTCTGGATCACGCAGCTGGACTACATCGGCCTGTACGCGGTGGTCGTGCTGGGCCTGGTGCTGCTGACCGGCGTGGCCGGGCTCACGTCCTTCGGCCAGGCCGCGTTCGTCGGCCTGGGCGCCTACGCCAGCGCCTACGTGACGACCGCGCACGGCGCGTCGCCGTGGCTGGGCCTGCTGTGCGGGCTCGCGCTGACATCGGTGGTGGCGCTGGTGGTGGCGGGCGTGACGCTGCGCATGTCCGGACACTACCTGCCCCTGGCCACCATCGCGTGGGGCCTGGCGATGTTCTTCCTGGTCGGCAACCTCGACTTCCTGGGCAAGTTCGACGGCATCCAGGGCATCCCGCCGGTGGCGGTCGGCGGCGTCGAGCTGCGCACGGGCCGCGCGTCGTACGGGCTGATCTGGATCGTCGCGCTGCTGGGCGCGCTGGCGTTGCGCCACCTGCTCGACTCGCGCCCCGGCCGCGCCATCCGCGCGCTCAAGGGCGGGACGCTGATGGCCGAGGCGATGGGCGTGGGCACGCTGCGCTACAAGATGACGGCCTTCGTCATCGCCGCGATCTACGCGTCGTTGTCGGGCTGGCTGTTCGCGCACTACCAGCGCTCGGTGAACCCGTCGCCGTTCGGGCTGCAGATGGGCATCGAGTACCTGTTCATGGCGGTCCTGGGCGGCGTGGGGCTGGTCGGCGGCGCGTTCGTCGGCGCGGCCGCGGTCAAGGTGGCCGAGGACCAGCTGCAGAACTGGCTGCCGGCGCTGCTGGGCACCAGCGGGCCGGTGGAACTCGTGGTGTTCGGCATGGTGCTGATCCTGGTGCTGCAGGTCACGCCGCAGGGCCTGTGGTCGCTCGCCACGCGCCGCATGCAGGTGCGCAAGCTCGATCCGTCGGCCTGGACCGGCGCCGAGCCGCTGCCGCGGGCGACGCCGCCCGCGCGCGGCGAGACGGTGCTGGCGGTGACGCAGGCGCGCAAGCAGTTCGGCGGCCTCGTGGCCGTCAACGACGTCAGCTTCGACGTGCGCGCCGGCGAGATCGTGGGACTCATCGGCCCGAACGGCGCGGGCAAGTCCACGCTGTTCAACCTCATCACCGGCGTGCTGCCGCTCACCCGGGGCCAGGTCGACTTCCGCGGCGCGCGCGTGAGCGGGCTCGCGTCCCGCGCGATCGCGCGCCGGGGCATGTCGCGCACCTTCCAGCACGTGCGCATGATCCCGGACATGAGCGTGCTGGAGAACGTCGCGCTCGGCGCGCACCGGCGCGCGGGGGCCGGCGTGCTGCGCGCGATGCTGCGCCTGGATCGCCGCGAGGAACGCCGCCTGCTCGCCGAGGCCTGGCGCCAGCTCGATCGCATCGGCATGGCGGCGCTGGCCAGCGAGCCGGCCGGCAACCTGGCGCTGGGCCAGCAGCGCCTGATGGAGATCGCCCGCGCGCTGTGCACGGATCCGTCGCTGCTGCTGCTGGACGAGCCCGCGGCGGGCCTGCGCCTGAAGGAGAAGCAGGCGCTCGGCCAGGTGCTGTCGCAGCTGCGCGCCGAGGGCATGAGCCTGCTGCTGGTGGAGCACGACATGGATTTCGTGATGACGCTGACGGACCGCATCGTGGTGGTCGAGTTCGGCACCAAGCTGACGGAAGGCACGCCCGACCAGGTGCGCGAGAACCCGGCCGTGCGCGCCGCCTACCTCGGGGTGGAGCACTGATGGCCAGCCCGCTCCTGAAGGTCGAGCACCTGCACGCCGGCTACGGCCGCGCGGAGGTGTTGTCGGGCATCGCCGTCGAGGCCGCCGCCGGCAGCGTCGTCGCGGTCGTCGGGCCCAACGGCGCCGGCAAGAGCACGCTGCTGAACGCATTGATGGGGGTGCTGCCCGCGCGCGGCGAGGTGCGCTTCGACGGCGAGCCGGTGCAGCGCCTGTCGCTGGAGGAGCGCGTGCAGCGCGGCATCGCGCTGGTGCCCGAGACGCGCGCCCTGTTCGCGTCGATGCCGGTGGCCGACAACCTGCTGCTGGGCGGCTATCGCCAGCGCCGCGCGCCGCGCGCCGAGCAAGTCGCGCGGCTCGACGAGATCTACGCGCTGTTCCCGCGCCTGCACGAACGCCAGGCCCAGGCGGCCGGCACGCTGTCGGGCGGCGAGCGCCAGATGCTGGCGATCGGCCGCGCGCTGATGGGCCGGCCCCGCCTGCTGATGCTCGACGAACCCAGCCTCGGGCTCGCGCCGCTGGTGGTCAAGGAGATCTTCCGCATCATCGAGCGGCTGCGCGAGACGGGCGCCACCATCCTGCTGATCGAGCAGAATGCCCGCGCCGCAATGGCGGTGGCCGACCACGCCTACGTGCTGGAGACCGGCGCCATCGCGCTGTCGGGCCCCGCGGCGCAGCTGGCCGCCGACCCGCGCGTCATCGAAACCTACCTCGGCAAGGCCAAGGCTTGATCCGGCCGACCACCGCCCCCACCTCAACGACACAATGAACGCCCTCTCGCGCGAAAAAGCCTGCCGCCTCGCTTCCTACTTCCTGGCCGGCATCGCCCTGGTCGGCGTCCTCCAGCTGCACCTGCTGGTGCCGCTGCTGGTGGGACTGCTGGTCTACCAGCTGGTCGTCTCCGTCACGCCGTTCGCGCAGCGCTGGTTCAACACCCGGCTCGCCAAGATGCTGACGGTGCTGCTGTTCGCCACCGTGATCATCGCGGTCATCGCGGGCGCCGTGTTCGGACTGATCGCGTTCTTCCGCAGCGACGTCGAGAACCTGCCGCGGCTCCTGGCCAAGGTGTCCGACATCCTCGACAAGGTGCGCGCCGGCATCCCGCCGTTCCTGGCCGGCTACCTGCCCGACGACATCGCCGACCTGCAGCGCAAGGCGCTCGAGTGGCTGCGCACGCACGTGGCCGAGCTGCAGATGATGGGCGCGCACACGCTGGTGACCTTCGCCGAGACCATCATCGCGATGGTGATCGGCGTGGTGCTGTCGCTGCGCGAGGTCGACCCCCACGCCACGTCCGGGCCGCTGGCCATCGAGCTGACGCGGCGCGCCGAGCGCTTCGCCGACGCGTTCCGCAACGTCGCGCTGTCGCAGCTGTCGATCTCGCTGCTGAACACCACCTTCACGGGCCTGTACCTGGTCGTCGGCCTGCACCTGTTCGGGGTGCACCTGCCGCTGACCAAGACGATGATCGCCATCACCTTCATCGTCGGCCTGCTGCCGATCGTCGGCAACCTGACGTCCAACACCATCGTGGTGGTGGTCAGCCTGGCCCATTCGCCGGCGGTGGCCGTCGCCTCGCTCGTGTTCCTGATCGTGATCCACAAGCTGGAGTACTTCCTGGGCGCGCGCATCGTCGGCACGCGCATCAAGTCGCAGATCTGGGAGCTGCTGATCGCGATGATGGCCCTGGAAGCGCTGTTCGGCGTGCCCGGCCTCGTGGCGGCGCCGATCTACTACGCGTACCTCAAGAGCGAACTGATCGCCGCCAGGCTCATCTGAACGGACGTCAGGTCGGCCGGGCACGCGCGGGAGCGCCTGCCCGACGGCCGTCAATCGCCGGAATTGGGCGGCTGTTGCACTGCAGCGCATATTTTCAGCGGCCGCCGAGTCGGGCAAACTTCCCATCGCGGGTTTCCACTTAACCACCCCGGGAAGAGCGTTTCGGTGAGCGAAAAGAAGATCGAGTTCTACAAGGGCCCGGCCGGCGGCTGGGGTGCATTGAAGAGCGTGAGCAAGGCGCTGCTGTCGCAGGACATCCCCGTCAAGGGCGCCAGGACCTTGCTGTCGGCCAACCAGCCCGACGGCTTCGACTGCCCGGGCTGCGCCTGGCCCGACCGCAACCACGCGTCCACCTTCGAGTTCTGCGAGAACGGCGCCAAGGCCGTCGCGTCCGAGGCCACCGCCCGCCGCGTGACGTCCGAATTCTTCGCGCAGCACACGGTCGCGGAACTCGCCGGCCGCAGCGACTTCTTCCTCGAGGACCAGGGCCGGCTGACCGAGCCCATGGTCTACGACGCCGCGAGCGACAAGTACCGGCCGATCGCCTGGGACGACGCGTTCGCGCTGGTCGGCCGGCACCTGAACGCCCTGCCCGACCCGAACCAGGCGATGTTCTACACGTCGGGCCGCGCCAGCAACGAGGCCGCCTTCCTGTACCAGCTGTTCGTGCGCGAGTACGGCACCAACAACTTTCCCGACTGCTCCAACATGTGCCACGAGCCCAGCGGCTCGGCGATGCGGCCGCAGATCGGCGTGGGCAAGGGCACCGTCACGCTGGACGACTTCGAGCAGGCCGACGCGATCTTCATCTTCGGCCAGAACCCCGGCACCAACCACCCGCGCATGCTGGGCGAGCTGCGCGCGGCAGCCAAGCGCGGTGCGCGGATCGTCAGCTTCAACCCGCTGCGCGAGCGCGGCCTCGAACGCTTCGCCGACCCGCAGGACAAGCTCGAGATGGCCACGCTCGGCTCGACCCGCATCAGCACGCACTACTTCCAGCTGCGCGTCGGCGGCGACTTCGCGCTGCTCAAGGGCATGATGAAGCACGTCGTCGAACAGGAGGACGCGCGCGGCGGCGTGCTGGACCACGCGTTCATCGCCGAGCACACCGTCGGGGTCGACGCGCTGCTGGCCGACCTGCGCGCCGAGTCCTGGCCGCTGCTGGAACAGGAGTCCGGGCTGTCCGAGGCGCAGATGCGCGCGGCCGGCGACGTCTACCTGCAGGCCGAGCGCGTCATCGCCTGCTGGGGCATGGGCATCACCCAGCACCAGCACTCGGTGGCGACGATCCAGATGATCAACAACCTGCTGCTGCTGCGCGGCAACATCGGCCGGCCCGGCGCCGGTCCGTGCCCGGTGCGCGGCCACAGCAACGTGCAGGGCGACCGCACGATGGGCATCTGGGAGAAGCCGCCC
>DATCRO010000249.1:0-9456 GCA_036569025.1 Burkholderiaceae bacterium | reverse complement strand
GAGCAGCACCGTGCGGCCGAACGCCGTCACCGAGGCCGGATCGGCCAGCAGGCGGATGCCCGTGGCCTGCGCGAACTCGGCGCCGATCAGGAAGTCGCGGTTGCCGTGCTGCAGCCACACCGGCACGCGCGCGGCGGTGGCGGCGATGGCGGCGGTGCAGCGCGCCTCGAACGGGCGCGTGCGCGCGTCGTCGCCGACCCACACTTCGAAGATGTCGCCCAGCAGGAAGACCGCGCCGGCCTGCGTGCGCGCCATGTAGGCTTCCCATGCGTCGGCCGTGGCCGGCATGGTCTCGCTCAGGTGGATGTCGGAGATGAAGTCGACGACGCGGATGTCGTCGCCGAGCTTCAGTTCCGCATCAAAGGTCGCCGCCAAGCTCAAGCCTGGACTTCCTCGGCCTTGACGATCTTGACGTCCTCCAGCGGCACGTCGTCGTGGAAGCCCTTGCGGCCGGTCTTCACGCCGCCGATCGCGTCGACGACCTCCTGGCCCTGGACGACCTTGCCGAACACCGCGTAGCCCCAGCCGTCCTGCGCCTGGTCGTTGTTCAGGAAGCCGTTGTTGGTGGTGTTGATGAAGAACTGCGCGGTGGCCGAGTGGGGCGCCGAGGTGCGCGCCATCGCCAGCGTGTACTTGTCGTTCTTCAGGCCGTTCTTGGCCTCGTTCTGGATCTGCGCGTCGGTGTCCTTCTGCTTCATGCCGGACTCGAAGCCGCCGCCCTGGATCATGAAGTTGCGGATCACGCGGTGGAAGATCGTGCCGTCGTAGAAGCCCTTGTTCACGTAGGACAGGAAGTTGGCGACCGAGATCGGCGCCTTGGCGTCGTCCAGCTCGATGCGCAGGTCGCCCTGCGTGGTGGTCATCTTCACGTACTTGGTCATGTTATTTCTCCAGGGTGGCTTTCTTGATGATGACGGGGGTGACGGGCACGTTCTCGAACGGGCCCTTGGTCGTGGTCTCGACCATCTTGATCTTCTCGACGACGTCCATGCCCGAGACGACATGGCCGAACACGGCGTAGCCGTCGCCCTGGTCAAGGAACGGATTGTCCTTGACGTTGATGAAGAACTGCGCGGTGGCGGAATTCGGGTCGCCGGTGCGGGCCATCGCGATGGTGCCCGTCGTGTTGCTCAGGCCGTTGTGCGACTCGTTGACGATCGGCTTGTGCGTGGGCTTTTCCTTCAGGCCGGCGAAGGTGGAGACCATGCCGCCGCCCTGGATCATGAAGTTCGGGATCACGCGGTGGAACACGGTGCCGTTGTAGTGGCCTTCCTTGACGTACTGCTCGAAGTTGGCCACCGTCTTGGGCGCCTTGTCCGCGTCGAGTTCGACGACGATCTCGCCCAGCGTGGTGTCCAGGTGCACCTTGTCGCCGGCGAACGCCGGGGCGGCGAAGGCGCTCAGGCCGGCCAGGGCCAGCGCGGCCCACCGGGTTTGTTGGGGGATGCTCATCCAAAGGTCTCCTTGGCTATACTTCCCCGATTCTACCGAGGGCAGCCGAGCCCGCCTGCCCCCGGACCCCGCGTACTCTTCCGTTCTTCGACCGCGGCGCCGCTCCTGCCGCGAAAGACCCGGTCTCTCCTCCAATCTCCGCGTCCGGCGGCCCGCCGCTTCCTCGCCGAAGCCTTCGCCGCCGGCTCCTGTTCCTGATGACGCTGCGTCTCTTCAACACCCTCACCGGCCAAGCCGAAGAATTCGTTCCGATCGTCCCTGGCCGCGTGCGCATGTACGTGTGCGGCATGACGATCTATGACCTGTGCCACATGGGCCACGCCCGCATGATGATGGCGTTCGACGTCGTCTATCGCTGGCTGCAGGTGCTGGGCTACGAGGTCACGTACGTCCGCAACATCACGGACATCGAGGACAAGATCATCAAGCGCGCGGTCGAGCGCGGCATCACCATCCGCCAGCTGACCGACGAGATGATCGCCGCCATGCGCGAGGACATCGGCGCCATCGGCATCGAGCCGCCCACGCACGAGCCGCGCGCCACCGAGTACGTGCCGCAGATGCTGGCCATGATCGACGTGCTGCGGGACAAGGGCCTGGCCTACCAGGGCGACAACGGCGACGTGAACTACGCGGTGCGCAAGTTCGCGGGTTACGGCAAGCTGTCGGGCAAGTCGCTGGACGACCTGCGCGCGGGCGAGCGCGTGGCCGTTGCCGACGGCAAGACCGACCCGCTGGACTTCGTGCTGTGGAAGTCGGCCAAGCCGTCCGAGCCCGACGACGCCAAGTGGGACAGTGCGTACGGCCCGGGCCGCCCGGGCTGGCACATCGAGTGCTCCGCGATGTCGTGCGCCGTGCTCGGCGAACGCTTCGACATCCACGGCGGCGGCATGGACCTGCAGTTCCCCCACCACGAGAACGAGATCGCCCAGAGCGAGGGCGCGCTGGGCCATCCGTTCGTCAACTACTGGCTGCACAACGGCTTCCTGAACGTCGACAACGAGAAGATGTCGAAGTCGCTCGGCAACTTCTTCACCATCCGCGACGTCCTCAAGAAGTTCGACGGCGAGACGCTGCGCTTCTTCATGCTGCGCACGCACTACCGCAGCCCGTTCAACTTCAGCGATGCGCACCTGGACGACGCGCGCTCCGCGCTGCGCCGCCTGTACACCGCGCTGGCCTCGGTCGGCCTGCACCCGGAGCACGCTGCGGCCGGGGCGACCGAGCAGCCGGTCGACGCCGCCGCCATCGACTGGACCGACCCGCGCGCCGCGGCCTTCCGCGACGCGATGAACGACGACTTCAACACGCCGGGCGCGCTGGCCGTGCTGTTCGAGATGGTCACAGACCTGAACCGCACGAAGTCCGTCGAGACGGCGGCGCTGCTGCGCGCCCTTGGCGCCACGCTGGGCGTGCTGCAGCAGGAGCCGACGGCCTTCCTGCAGGCCGGCGCCGCGCTGACGGACGCCGAGATCCAGGCCCGCATCGAGGCCCGCGCCCAGGCCAAGAAGAACAAGGACTTCGCCGAGTCCGACCGCATCCGCCAGGAGCTCGCGGACCTGGGCATCACGCTCAAGGACGGACCCGAAGGCACCACCTGGGTGAAGGCCTGACATGGCGAGTCCCGCGGCCGCTCAAGCCGCTTCCGACGCCGCCCGCGACGTGCCCGCCTACTGGGACGACGCCTGCCGCCACCTGGTCAAGCGCGACCGGGTGATGAGGAAGCTGATCCCCCAGTTCGGCGACGCGCGCCTGCAGAGCAACGGCGACGCGTTCACGACGCTGGCGCGCTCGATCGTCGGCCAGCAGGTGTCGACCAAGTCGGCGCAGGGCGTCTGGCGCAAGCTGGTCGGGGCCGTCGACGGTCCCGACGTCGAACTGCTGCAGCCCGCGGCCGTGCTCGGGCTGGCGGCCGAGGCGCTGCGCGGCGTCGGGCTGTCGGCGCGCAAGGTCGAGTACCTGCGCGACCTGGCGCACAACTTCAGCAGCGGCGCCGTGCACGTGGGCCTGTGGCACGGCATGGACGACGAGGCCATCATCGAGGAACTGGTGGCCATCCGCGGCATCGGCCGCTGGACCGCCGAGATGTTCCTGATCTTCCATCTCCTGCGTCCGAACGTCCTTCCGCTGGACGATCCGAACCTGATCCGCGGAATCAGCGAAAATTACTTCAGCGGCGAGCCGGTCTCGCGCGCCGAGGCCCGCGAACTGGGCGAGGGGTGGGCTCCGTACCGTTCCGTCGCCACGTGGTATCTCTGGCGCAGCCTTGACCCCGTCAAGGGCTGATCCGCCGCGCAAAAGGACCTGAAACGATGACCAAACGCCACTTCCTGGAATTCGAACAACCGATCGCCGAGCTCGAATCGAAGATCGAGGAGCTGCGCTACGTGCAGAACGAGTCGGCCGTGGACATCTCGGAAGAGATCGACCGCCTCGACAAGAAGAGCCTGCAGCTCACCAAGGACATCTACTCCAGCCTGGAGCCGTGGCAGGTCTACCAGATCGCGCGCCACCCGCAGCGCCCGCAGACGCTGGACTACACGGCCGAGGTGTTCACCGAGTTCGAGGAACTGCACGGCGACCGCTCGTTCGCGGACGACGCCGCCATCGTCGGCGGCCTCGCGCGCTTCAACGGCCAGGCCTGCATGGTCGTGGGCCACCAGCGCGGCTACGACACCAAGGATCGCCAGCTGCGCAACTTCGGCATGCCGCGTCCCGAGGGCTACCGCAAGGCCATCCGCCTGATGAAGACGGCCGAGAAGTTCGGCCTGCCCGTGTTCACGTTCATCGACACGATGGGCGCGTACCCGGGCATCGGCGCCGAGGAGCGCGGCCAGTCCGAGGCCATCGGCGCCAGCATCTTCGAGATGGCGCAGCTGGAAGTGCCCATCATCTCCACCATCATCGGCGAAGGCGGCTCCGGCGGCGCGCTGGCCATCGGCGTCTGCGACCAGATGCTGATGCTGCAGTTCTCGGCCTATTCGGTGATCTCGCCGGAAGGCTGCGCGTCGATCCTGTGGAAGACGTCGGAGCGCGCCGCCGAGGCCGCCGAGGCGCTGGGCATCACGGCGCACCGCCTGAAGGCGCTGGGCCTGATCGACAAGATCGTCAACGAACCCGTGGGTGGGGCCCACCGCGATCCGAAGGCGATGGCCTCGAGCCTGAAGCGCGCGCTGGCCGATGGCCTGCGCCAGGTCGCCGACCTGAAGCCGAAGGACCTGCTGGCCCGCCGCCAGGAGCGCCTGCTGGCCTACGGCCGCTTCGCCGACACGACGGACCGTTGAAGACGAGCTGATGACCGATCGGCCCGTCGTTGCGGTTGCCTGCAGCGGCGGACGCGATTCGGTCGCCTTGCTGCATGCCGCGCGGCGTGCCGGCGACGCGCTCGGGACGAGCGTCGTCGCGCTCCATGTCCACCATGGCCTCATGGCCGACGCCGACCGCTGGGCCGCGGAACTGGCGCAGCTTTGCGGGCGTTGGGGCGTGCGCCTGCTCGAAAGCCGCCTGCCTGGCGCACCGCAGGCTGGCGAGAGCGTCGAGGCCTGGGCGCGGCGGGAACGCTATGCCGCGCTGGCCCGGATGGCGCGCGAGGCGGGCGCGACGATCGTGCTGCTGGGCCATCACCGGCATGACCAGGCCGAAACCGTGCTGCTGCAGGCCCTGCGCGGCGCCGGGCCCGCGGGCCTGGCCGCGATGCCGCGCGTCGTCGAACGCGACGGACTGACGTGGGCCCGTCCCTGGCTCGCGCGCACCGGCGCGCAGATCGACGCCTACGTCGCGCCGCTGGGCGTGGCCGTGGCCGCCGATCCCAGCAACGCCGATCCGCGCTTCGCGCGCAGCCGCTTGCGACACGGCGTGATGCCGGCCCTGCGACGGGCGTTTCCCGATGCCGACATCGCGCTGGCCGCCGTCGCGCGGCGCGCGGGCGAGGCGAAGGCGGTGCTGGACGAGGTCGCCGCGGAGGATCTGCAGCGCCTGGGGGCCGGCGACGTCCTGCCGCTGCCGGCATGGCGGGCGCTGTCCCCGGCGCGGCGCGCCAACGCGTTGCGCACCTGGCTGGGCCGCATGCTGGCCGGGCCGGTGCCGCAGACGCTGGTCGATCGGCTGCTGGCCGAGGCGACGGGCGAGGCGACGCGGCGCTGGCCGATCGACGGCGGCCACGTCCTGCGCGCGTGGCGCGGCCAACTGGCCGTGGTCGCGCCCTCGCGCGCTCGCGCGAGCGTGACGCCCGCGGGTGCGACCGGGCGGGCGGGGGAGTCCTTGTCGCTGCTGCGTTGCGACGCCTACGCCTTGCCGGGTTGGGACGGGGCGCTCGAGGTGTTCGCGACAGCCGAGCGCGGCGTCGCGCCGCACCGGCTCGCGCAGGTCGAGGCCCGCGTTCGCGCGGGCGGCGAGCGCTTCGCGCTCAATCCCGCGGGTGGGGCGCGCAGCCTGAAGAAGCAATGGCAGTCGCAAGGCATCCCGGCCGAGGGCCGGGACGGGCCGCTGGTCTACGACGCCACGGGCGCGCTGCTGTTCGTGCCGGGCCTGGGCATCGACGCCCGCGCCTGGGCGCCGGAAGGGGCGCCGCAGTGGGGCCTGCGCTGGCGGCCGCCTGCGTAGCCGGCGAAGGCTGGCGCGCCCTGGTCCGCCGCGGCCGCGAAGGCTCGGCCTGTCTAGGCAAGTCGTGTTCGTGCCGAAAGAAGCGCCGCTCCACCAGCCACGAACCGGAGTCGCCCGGGAAAACCCCTGATCGCGCGATAAACTTGGAGGTTTGGGTGGGCAGGCCAGACGAGCCTGTCCAGGTTCAACCGGGCGTTTGAAGACCATGGCATTGATAGTTCACAAGTACGGTGGCACCTCGATGGGTTCGACGGAGCGGATTCGCAACGTCGCCAAACGCGTCGCGAAATGGGCGCGCGCCGGTCACCAGATGGTCGTCGTCCCCTCGGCCATGAGCGGCGAGACCAACCGCCTCCTCGGCCTGGCCAAGGAACTGTTCCCGGGCGTGCCCACGCCGGCGTCCGACCGGGAGCTCGACATGATCGCCTCCACCGGGGAGCAGGTGTCGGTGGGCCTGCTGTCGCTGGCGCTGCAGGCCGAAGGCCTGGAGGCCGTGAGCTACACCGGCTGGCAGGTCGCCGTGAAGACGGACTCGTCGTACACCAAGGCGCGCATCGAGAGCATCGACGACGACCGCGTGCGCGCCGACCTGGCCGCGGGCAAGGTGGTGGTCATCACCGGCTTCCAGGGCATCGACGAGGCCGGCCACATCACGACGCTGGGTCGCGGCGGCTCCGACACGTCGGCGGTGGCGATCGCCGCCGCGATGAAGGCGGCCGAGTGCCTGATCTACACCGACGTCGACGGCGTCTACACCACGGACCCGCGCGTGGTGCCCGAGGCGCGCCGCCTGCAGACCATCTCGTTCGAGGAGATGCTCGAGATGGCCAGCCTCGGCTCCAAGGTGCTGCAGATCCGTTCGGTGGAATTCGCCGGCAAGTACCGCGTGCCGCTGCGCGTGCTGTCCAGCTTCACCGACTGGAACATCGACATCAATGAAGAGGCCCGCTCGGGCACGCTGATCACCTTCGAGGAAGACGAGAAGATGGAACAGGCCGTTGTTTCCGGCATCGCGTTCAACCGCGACGAGGCCAAGGTCACCGTGATGGGCGTCCCCGACAAGCCGGGCATCGCGTACCAGATCCTGGGCGACGTGGCCGAGGCCAACATCGACGTCGACGTCATCATCCAGAACGTCTCGCACGACGGCAAGACCGACTTCTCGTTCACCGTGCATCGCAACGACTACGCGCGCACGATGGACCTGCTCAAGAACAAGGTGGCCCCGGCCACCGGTGCGGCCAGCGTCGTCGGCGATCCGAAGATCTGCAAGGTCTCGATCGTGGGCATCGGCATGCGCAGCCACGTCGGCGTCGCCTCCAAGATGTTCCGCACGCTCAGCGAGGAGGGCATCAACATCATGATGATCACCACCAGCGAGATCAAGACGTCGGTCGTCATCGACGAGAAGTACATGGAGCTCGCCGTGCGCGCGCTGCACAAGGCCTTCGACCTGGAAGAACCCTCGGCCTCCGCTTCTTGATAGGTGGCCAAAATCCAGGCTAGAATGCCAGCTTAGGTTGGAGTTGTGGCCGAGTGGTCGAAGGTACTCCCCTGCTAAGGGAGCATGCGGTGATGAGCTGCATCGAGGGTTCGAATCCCTCCAACTCCGCCAACCGACGCGAAGCCCCAGAGGAGAAATCTTCTGGGGCTTTTCTCATGGCGCATCCGGGCCGCCGGCATTCGCGACGGCGCAGGTCCGCGTGCATCAACGCGGCGGCGCGTCGAGGATGAGTCCGGCCAGTGCGTCGTAGTCGCCGCCGAAATGGTGTCCGCCCTTGAGCGGGATCGCGCGTGCGTGGACGGGCGAGAGCTCCGGGCACAGCGAGTCCTTCTCGTCGAGGCCATAGATGCACAGCGTGTCCGCGGCGTCGAGCTTTAAGGCCTCGGGCGCGATCGGCCGGTCGCCGCCGGGGCCGATCCAGTTGGACAGGTGGAATTCGAACGAGGCCTTCTGGCCCGGGCCGAGCAGGGCGGTCAACCGGACGCTGGCGCGCGTGGCGGGCGGCAGCCGGTTGAGGGCGAACGGCAGCACGTCGGCGCCCTGCGAGTACCCCACCAGCAGCACCTCGCTGCGGCCCCAGTGCGCGGCGTAGTAGCGGATCACGCGGTCGAGGTCGGCGGCCAGTTCGTCCGGCGTGCGCACGCCCCAGAAGTAGCGCAGGGAATCGAAGCCGGCGACCGATACGCCCCGTGCGGCGAGGGCGGCGCCCAGGCTCTTGTCGATGCCGGCCCAACCGCCGTCGCCCGAGAGCAGCACCGCGAAGCGGCTGCCGGGCCGCGCCGCGGGGACCTCGACGATGGGCAGGTTGCCGAGTTCGGCCGGCGGCGCGCCCAGCGCGGCCTGTTGACCGCCGACCTGGCGGAACGCGCGAGCGAATTCTGCCGTGGAATCCGGCGCGGTGCCGGCGGCCGGCCGTGCGTCCGCCGGCACCGCGATCCAGGGCGTCGCGGTCGCCGTGGCGGCATGGACGCCCCAGGCGTCGCGCGGCACGGCGGCCGCGGCGTTCGGCGCGCACGGCGGCGGCTTCAACGCCAGCGCCTGCGGCGCCAGCCCCAGGCCGGCGGCGAACGTGCCGGCCGGGGCCTGCGAGACCAGCGTGTGCGCGTAGGACGCTGTCGACCCCGCGCCGGCGACCATCGGCAGCAGGTAGCCGGGCACCTGCTCGTAGGCCTGCAGGTAGCGCGCGAGGTTCTCGAACGCGCCGGGCCCGTAGGTGCAGCGGCCGTCCTGCGCCGCCAGCCGGCGGTAGAACGGCGCGAAGGGCACGGTCACGACCATGGCGTCGGCGGCCAGCATCGTGCGCAGCATCGCCTGCTCGCGGGCATCCGGCGCCGTGCCGTGCGTCAGCAGGAGCACGAAATGACGCGTCGCGCCGGCCGGGCGATGGACGCGCAGCTGGCTGAACAGGCCGTGCGACAACGCGGCGGATTCGGGCGACGAAGCCGGCTGCGCGGCGAGCGAGGGCGTCGGCGCGGCCATGCAGGCCGTCGCGACGAGCGCGGCGAGCGGCCGCCGCATGCGGCGCGCGAGGGGCACGAGGGCGTCGGTCATGTCTTTTGCGGAACCTTGGATCCGCTGATGAGCGTGGTCACGTCAGCCAGGATGAAGGCGGCGGCGACGCCGCGTGGCGCCGCCAGGAAGCGGGCTTCCCAGACAGGTGAGAACTTGTCCTTGAAGCTGCGCAGGCCCCGGAAGTTGTAGAACCCGTTGCCGTGCTCGTACACCAGGCGGGCGACGCGCTGCCATTTCGGGGCGCCGCTGCGTCGCGCCATGCCGGCCATCGGCGACATGCCCAGGCCGAAGTGGCGGTAGCCCTGCGCCTGCAAGTGCTGCAGGATGCGCACCAGGAGGAAGTCCATCGTTCCCGGCGGGGCGTCCGGCAGGTGGCGCATCAGGTC
>DATCRO010000248.1:0-6943 GCA_036569025.1 Burkholderiaceae bacterium | reverse complement strand
CATCCATCCGGTGCACTCGCTGCACGGCATGGTCAGCTCCGAGAGCGCGCTCGCCTCCGACGTGGGCGTGGAGGTGCTGCGAAAGGGCGGCAACGCCGTGGACGCCGCGGTGGCCACCGGTTTCGCGCTGGCCGTGACGATGCCCAATTCCGGCAACATCGGCGGCGGCGGCTTCATGATCCTGCACGACGGCAAGACGGGCAAGGACACCGCCATCGACTTCCGCGAGATGGCCCCCGCGGCCGCGTCGCGCAACATGTACCTCGACGCGAGCGGCAACGTCATCCAGAACAAGTCGCTGTTCACGCAGGCCGCCATCGGCGTGCCCGGCACCGTGGCCGGCCTCACGTACGCGCTGGAGCACTACGGCACGATGAAGCGCGCCGACCTCGTCGCGCCGGCCGTCAAGCTGGCCAACAACGGCTTCCCGGTCGGCGAGACGCTGGCCGGCCTGTTCGTCGCCGAGCACGACCACCTGGTCAAGTGGGAGGGCACGCGCAAGGTGTTCGAGCACCACGGCAAGCTGCCGGTCACCGGCGAGCTGCTGCGCAATCCCGACCTCGGCAAGAGTCTCGCGCTGATCGGCCGCGACGGCGCCAAGGCGTTCTACGACGGCCCGATCGGCGCGGCCATCGTCAAGGAGGCCCAGGCGCACGACGGCCTCATCACGGCCGACGACCTGAAGAACTACAAGGTCGTCGAGCGCACGCCCGTGCGCGGCAACTACCGCGGCTACGAGATCGTCTCCATGCCGCCGCCCAGTTCCGGCGGCGCGCACGTCGTGCAGATCCTGAACATCCTGTCGAACTTTCCGCTCAAGGACTGGGGCCCCAACAGCGCCAGGACGATCCATGTCATGGCCGAGGCCGAAAAGCGCGCCTACGCCGACCGTTCCGAGTACCTCGGCGACCCGGACTTCGTGAAGGTGCCGCTCAAGGGCATCACGTCACCGGCCTACGCCAAGGAGCTCGCCAGCCAGATCGACCTGGAGCACGCCACGCCGTCCGCGCAGATCAAGCCGGGCAAGCCGCAGCCCTACGAAAGCGACCAGACCACGCACTTCGTCGTCGCCGACAGCCACGGCAGCGTGGTCAGCGTCACGTACACGCTCAACACGAACTTCGGCTCGGGCATCGTCGCCTCGGGCACGGGCATCCTGCTCAACAACGAGATGGACGACTTCTCCGCCAAGCCCGGCGTGCCCAATGCCTACGGCCTGGTGGGCGGCGACGCCAACGCGGTCGAGGCGAGGAAGCGGCCGCTGAGCTCGATGTCGCCCACCATCGTGCTCAAGGACGGCAAGCCCTGGCTGGTCACCGGCTCGCCCGGCGGCGCGCGCATCATCACGACGACGCTGCAGGTGCTGGTCAACTGCATCGACTTCGGCATGAACCCGGCCGAGGCCGGCTCCGCCGTGCGCGTGCACCACCAGTGGCTGCCCGACGAGCTGCGCATCGAGCGCGGGCTGAGCCCGGACACGGTGGCCATCCTGCGCTCGATGGGCCACAAGGTGGTCGAGCGCCAGTCGATGGGCGACACGCAGACCATCCAGATCCTGCCGACGGGGTTCTACGGCTATGCCGACCAGCGCGATCCGAACGGGGCGGCGCGCGGGTATTGAGGCCGCGGGCGCGGACCGCGCGATGGCCGTGGCGCCAACCGGATCGACCAGAGCCGCAAGGCCTCAGGCCGCCGCGGGTGCGCGATCGGCAATGCTGAACGCGATCGTCGTCAGCCCCGCCTCGCTGGTGGCCAGCGTCGCCCCACCGTGCATCGACGCCACCGCCTTGACGATGGCCAGGCCCAGGCCGTGGCCGTGGGTCTCGCCCGCGTCGTGACGCGACGAGTCGACGCGGTAGAAGCGGTCGAACAGGCGCGGCAGGTGCGTGGCGGCGATCGTCTTGCCCGGGTTGGCGACGGCGATCCAGATGGCGCCGGCGCGCTGCGAGATCGTCACCACCAGCTTCGCGCCCGCCGCCGAATGCTCGATCGCGTTCTGCAGCAGGTTGGACAGCGCGCGCCGGAACAGCGCGATGTTCATCGTGGCCTGGGCGCGCAGCTCGCCCTCGATCGAGACGGTGGTGCCGGTCTCGTCGAGCAGCGGCTCGAAGAACTCGATGGTCATCTCGACCTCGTGCGCGACGTCGGCCGCGGTCAGGCCGGTGGCGGCCTCCCCCTGGTCGGCGCGCGCGAGGAACAGCATGTCGTTGACGATGGAGCGCAGGCGTTCCAGCTCCTCGAGGTTGGACTGCAGCGTGTCCTGGAACTCGCCCGCACTGCGCGGCCGCGACAGCGCCACCTGCGTGCCGCCGATCAGGTTGGCCAGCGGCGTGCGCAGCTCGTGGGCGACGTCGGCGTTGAAGCCCTCGAGCTGCTGGTAGGCCTCCTCGAGCCGCCCGAGCGCGCCGTTGAAGGCCGTGGTGAGATCCTCCAGTTCGACCGGCAGCCGCTCCAGGTGCAGGCGCTGCGACAGCGTCTTCGGGCGCAGCGCGCGCGCCTGCTCCGACAGCCGCTGCAGCGGACGCAGGCCGATGCGGGCGATCCACCAGCCCACGCCCATGACGAGCGCCACCGCGCCGAGCGTCAGCAGCGTCAGCGCGACGAGGAAGGCGCGCA
This sequence comes from Burkholderiaceae bacterium, assembly GCA_036569025.1. Taxonomy (GTDB): domain Bacteria; phylum Pseudomonadota; class Gammaproteobacteria; order Burkholderiales; family Burkholderiaceae_C; genus Scleromatobacter. The sequence goes on along the minus strand of DATCRO010000248.1, from coordinate 4,327 downwards.
GTGTGTGCTCGAACGGCGCCGTGTCGACGCCCACGATCAGGCGCACGGCCGGGCGGTCCTGGAATGGCGCGATGCGCATCGACAACGTCCGGTAGGTGCGCCCGGTGATCGGCAGCGTCAGCATGCCGCGGCCGGCCTCGCCCTGGTTGACGCGCTCCATCTCGTCGAGCCCCTTGCCGTAGAGGAAGCGCGGGTCGTCGCTGAGCACCCAGAAGCGCACGCTGCCGTCGGCCGGCGTGAGGGTGTCCATCTTGACCTGCAGGCGGGCCCAGTGCTCGAGGTCGCCGAAGCGCTCGAGGGAATAGCGCATGTTCTGCAGGTTGGTGTTGAGCTCGTCGTTCTGGTGGCGCGTGAGTTCGCGCTCGAGCACGCCGTACAGCGCGGCGCCGATCAGCGTGAGCGTGGCCAGCGCGCCGAGGGCGAACATCAGCACCAGCCGGGCGGTGATCGAGCGCGTCATGGGCCCGGCTCCGCGGGCGCGGCGCCGTCGTCGCGCGCCTCCATCACGTAGCCCATGCCGCGGATCGTGTGCAGCAGCTTGGGCGTGAACGCGTTGTCGACCTTGGCGCGCAGCCGCTTGATCGCGACCTCGACGACGTTGGTGTTGGAGTCGAAGTTCATGTCCCACACGAGCTCGGCGATCGCGGTCTTGGACAGGATCTCGCCCTGGCGCCGCGCGAGCACCGCCAGCAGCGCGAACTCCTTGGCGCTGAGATCGATGCGCTCGCTGCCGCGCCAGGCCTTGCGTGCGATCAGGTCGATCTGCAGGTTGGCGATCTTGAGCTGCGTGGGCTCCTGCGCGCGCCCGCGCCGCTGCAGCGCCTGCAGGCGCGCGAGCAGCTCGAGGAACGAGAACGGCTTGACGAGGTAGTCGTCCGCACCGTCATGCAGGCCGCGCACGCGGTCCTCGATGGAGTCGCGCGCCGTGAGCATGATGACGGGCGTCTGCTTGACGGCCCGCAGCGAGCGCAGCAGCGTGAAGCCGTCGATGCCCGGCAGCATGGCGTCGAGGACGATGACGTCGTAGTCGTGCACCAGCGCCAGGTGCTGCCCGTCGATGCCGTTGTGCGCGACGTCCACGGCGCAGCCCTGTTCCGCGAGGCCCTTCTGCAGGTACTCCGCGGTCTTGACTTCGTCCTCGACGATCAGCAGCTTCATGTCGGTCAACCGGATGTCAGCGTTCGAGAGGGCCATCATCGGCGATCACGGGCAGGCTGCGGTCGGGGTCGGTGCCGTCGGCGGCGAGCCGCCTGGCCGCCTTGCGCTTCCGGCGCGCCTCGTGCTTCTTCTCGTACCAGTAGTGCGCGCGATCCAGGTACAGGTAGACGATGGGCGTGGTGAACAGCGTGAGCACCTGCGACAGCAGCAGGCCGCCCACCATCGCGAAGCCCAGGGGCCGGCGCAGCTCGGAGCCCTGGCCGTGGCCCAGCATCAGCGGCAGGCCCGACAGCAGGGCGCACATCGTCGTCATCATGATCGGGCGGAAGCGCAGCAGGCAGGCGCGGTAGATCGCCTCCTCGGGCTTCATGCCCTGGTCGCGTTCGGCGGTGAGCGCGAAGTCCACCATCATGATGCCGTTCTTCTTGACGATGCCGATCAGCAGGATGATGCCGATCAGCGCGATGACGGTCAGGTCGTAGCCGCCCGCCATCAGGATCAGCAGCGCCCCCACGCCCGCCGACGGCAGCGTCGACAGGATGGTCAGCGGGTGGATGAAGCTCTCGTACAGCAGGCCCAGCACGATGTAGACGGCGATCAGCGCCGCCGCGATCAGGTAGGGCTGCGTGGCCAGCGAATCGCGGAAGGCCTGCGCCGTGCCCTGGAACGAGCCCGACAGCGCCTGCGGCAGGCCCATCTCGGCCTGCGCCTTGTTGATCGCGTCGACGGCCTGGCCCAGCGCCACGCCGGGCGCCAGGTTGAACGACAGCGTCACCGCCGGGAACTGGCTCTGGTGGCTGATCGACAGGTAGGCCGTCCTGGTCGTGTCGACCTTCACGAACGTGGACAGCGGCACCGCCTGGCCGGTCAACGGCGACATGACGTAGAGCTTGTCGAACAGCGACGGGTCGGCCTGCATCGCCGGCGTCACCTCCAGCACGACGTGGTAGCTGTTGATCTGCGTGAAGAACTGGCTGACCTGGCGCTGGCCGATCGCGTCGTAGATCGTCGAGTCGATCGCCGCCGGCGTGATGCCGAAGCTGGCCGCGCGGTCGCGATCGATCGTCAGGCTCGCGGTGGTGGCGGCGTTCTGCAGGTCGGAGGCGACGTCGGTCAGCTGCGGCAGCTGCGCGAAGCGGGCCTGCAACTTGGGCGCCCATTCGTTGAGCTCGTCGAGGTTGGCGTCGGTGATGGTGTACTGGTACTGGGTGCGCGCCAGGCGGCCGCCGACGTTGATGTCCTGGCCCGCCTGCATCAGCAGCGAGGCGCCGCCCACCTTGGCCAGCCTGGGCCGCAGGCGCGCGATGATCTCGTCGGCGCTGGCGGTGCGCCCGTCCTCCTTGGGCTTGAGCGCGATGAAGAAGTTGCCCGTGTTGAACTGCCCCGAGTTGCCGAACATGCCGATGCCCGACACGTCCGGGTCCTGGCGCACGATGTCGGCGAACTCCACCATGCGGCGGTTCATCGACTCGAACGAAGAGTCCTGCGAGGACTGCGCGTTGCCGAAGATGAAGCCGGTGTCCTGTTGCGGGAAGAAGCCCTTGGGGATGACGAGGAACAGCACCACGGTGGCGGCCACGGTCGCGATGAACACCAGGAGCGTGGCGAACTGGTGCTTGAACACGACGTCGAGCCCGCGCTTGTAGCCGGCCAGCATCGCGTCGAAGCCGCGTTCGAACAGTTGGTAGATGCGGCCGTGGCGCGTGGCGTGCTCGTTCTTGAGGAAGCGCGAGCACAGCATCGGCGTGAGCGTCAGCGAGATCAGCACCGACACGCCGATCGTCAGCGTCACCGTCACCGCGAACTCGCGGAACAGCCGGCCCACGATGCCGCCCATCAGCAGCAAGGGGATGAACACCGCCACCAGGGACACCGAGATCGAGATGATCGTGAAGCCGATCTCGCCCGCGCCCTTGAGCGCGGCCTCCATCGGGCTCATGCCCTCCTCGACATGGCGGTAGATGTTCTCCAGCATCACGATCGCGTCGTCGACCACGAACCCGACCGCGATCGTCAACGCCATGAGCGACAGGTTGTCCAGGCTGTAGTCGAGCAGGTACATCACCGCGACCGTGCCCATCAGCGCGAGCGGCACGGTGACGCTGGGAATCAGCGTGGCGGCGACGTTGCGCAGGAACACGAAGATCACCATCACCACCAGCGCGATCGTCAGCATCAGCGTGTGCTCGACGTCGCTGACCGACGCGCGGATCGTCTGCGTGCGGTCGACCAGCGTGTTGACCTCGACGGTCGGCGGGATCGACGCCTCCAGCCGCGGCAGCGCCTTCTTGATGGCGTCCACCGTCTCGATGACGTTGGCGCCGGGCTGCTTGGTGATCACCAGGATCATGCCGCGGCCGTTCTGGATCGTGCTGTCCGGGCTGCCCGCGCCGGCATAGGCCCAGGCGTGCACCTTGTTGTCCTCGGGCGCGTCCACGGCCACCCCGATGTCGCGCACCCGGATCGGCGCGCCGTGGCGGTACGCCAGGATGATGTCGTTCCACGGCTTGGCCGCCAGCAGCTGGTCGTTGGTGTAGACGGTGAAGCTCTGCGTGGGGCCGTCGATCGTGCCCTTGGGCTGGTTGACGGACATCGTGCCGATGATGGTGCGCACGTCCTCCAGGGTCATGTCCATCGCGGCGAGCTTGATCGGGTCGACCTGGATGCGGATCGCCGGCTTCTGCGCGCCGCCGATGCGCACCTGGCCGACGCCCGTGATCTGCGAGATCTGCTGCGCGAGGATGTTGTCGGCGAAGTCGTTGACCTCGATCAGCGGCAGCGTCCTCGATTGCACCGTCAGCAGCATGATCGGCGAGTCCGCCGGGTTGACCTTGCGGAACGTCGGCGGGCTCGGCAGGTTGGCCGGCAGCTGCCCGGTGGACGCGTTGATGGCGGCCTGCACGTCGAGCGCGGCGGCGTCGATCGAGCGGTTGAGGTCGAACTGCAACGTGATCTGGGTCGAGCCGATGGAATTGGTCGACGTCATCTGCGTCAGGCCCGCGATCAGCGAGAAGTTGCGCTCCAGCGGCTGCGCCACGTTCGACGCCATCGTCTCCGGGCTGGCGCCCGGGAGGTTGGCCGAGACCTGGATGGTGGGGAAGTCGACCTGCGGCAGCGGCGCGATGGGCAGCAGCGGGAACACCGCGATGCCCACCAGCAGCAGCGCCAG
>DATCRO010000247.1:0-2006 GCA_036569025.1 Burkholderiaceae bacterium | reverse complement strand
TGATCGAGGTCGTCGCGCGCGCCTGCAAGCACATCGCGATCGCCGTCAACAAGGGCGCGCTCGGCGACGTCATGGGCTCGGCCGATTCCGAGAACGTGCAGGGCGAGATCCAGAAGAAGCTGGACATCATCTCCAACGAGGTGCTGATCGAGGCCAACGAATGGGGCGGCCACCTGGCGGCCATGGCGTCCGAAGAGATGGACACGATCCACGTCGTGCCCAACCGCTATCCGCAGGGCGAGTACCTGCTGCTGTTCGACCCGCTGGACGGCTCGTCCAACATCGACGTCAACGTCTCGATCGGCACCATCTTCTCGGTGCTGCGCAAGGTCGGCCACCACCACGGCGTGGCCGAGGACGACTTCCTGCAGGCCGGCAAGAACCAGGCGGCCGCGGGCTACTGCATCTACGGCCCGCAGACCATGCTGGTGCTGACCGTGGGCGACGGCGTGGCGATGTTCACCCTCGACCGCGAGATGGGCTCGTGGGTGCTCACCGCCGAGAACGTGCGCATCCCGGAGGACACCAAGGAATTCGCGATCAACATGTCCAACCAGCGCCACTGGGCGCCGCCGGTCACGCGCTACATCGACGAGTGCCTGCAGGGCAAGGACGGCCCGCGCGGCAAGGACTTCAACATGCGCTGGGTCGCCTCGATGGTGGCCGACGTGCACCGCATCCTCAGCCGCGGCGGCGTCTTCATGTACCCGTGGGACCAGCGCGAGCCCGAGAAGGCCGGCAAGCTGCGCCTGCTGTACGAGGCCAACCCGATGAGCTTCCTGGTCGAGCAGGCCGGCGGCGCCTCGACCAACGGCCGCCAGCGCATCATGGACCTGGTGCCGGGCAAGCTGCACGAGCGCGTGGCCGTGTTCCTCGGCTCGAAGAACGAGGTCGAGCGCGCGACGCAGTACCACCTCGAGGCGCAGCCGTGAGCGTGGCGCGGTGACGCGTCTCGCGCTCGCGCCCGTCGGCGCGGGCGACGCCTCGGCGCTGCACGCGATGTTGCTGGCGCTGGCCGAGGGCGACGGAGTCGCCGAGGTGCGCACGACCGTGGCCGCGCTGGGGGCCGCGCTGTCGGGCCCCGTGCCGCTGGTCGTCGCCCACTTCATCATCAGCGACGGCGACGTCGCAGGCTTCACGATGCATTCGTGGAAGTGGGGCACGTTCACCGGCGTGGCCGATCTGTACCTGAACGCGCTGTACGTGCGGCCGGAACACCGCCGGCATGGCGCCGCACGATGGGCAATGGCCGAGCTGGCGCGCATCGCCGTCGCCGCGGGCTGCACGCGCATCGAGTGGCTCACGGTGGGCGCCAGGACGGGCACGGCCGCGTTCTACGACGCGATCGGCTCGACGCCTGCCAGCCACATGACGCCGCGGCGCCTGCACGGGCAGGCCCTGCGCGCGCTCGTGAACGAACAACGGGGGCAGATCGCATGAGAAGACGTCGGTCGAACTCGCCGGCATCGACGGCAGCGGTGCGCGCGACTTCGCCGCGCAGGGCGGCGCCGTCGCGCCGCTGATCTGGAACCTGGCGCAGTCGTCGAGCGTCCGGCACCGACCCGTTCAAGGACGACAAGGACGTCGCCGACGGCCTGGAGATCGCGCTCGCCCTCTGCGCGCACCCCGCTGACGCATCAAGAAGGAAGCACGGACGCCGCGCGGCGTCCGTTCTCGAGGGAGCGGCGCAGGCCGCCTATTGCGCTACCAGCGCGTAGCCGGTGATGCCGTTGCCGTCGATGCCGTTGCTGCCAGTCTGCACCAGCACCACATGGGCGCCGGAGGCGCTGTGGAAGATCTGCAGGCCGTAACCCTGCTGGCCGCCCACGAGGGGCAGCGCCACCGGGGCGTCCGGGAACAGGAACGGGCCCGTGAAGCGTTCGTAGCTGGTCGGCAGCGCCAGGCCGGGGGCGCCTTCCAGCAGCACGGCTTCCTGGTTCTGCGCCGAGTGGCTGAGGCTGGTGATCGACGCCACGCCGTCGAGCCGGCCGGCGTACACATTCGTG
>DATCRO010000246.1:0-15214 GCA_036569025.1 Burkholderiaceae bacterium | reverse complement strand
GAGAACGTCGAGCTCGACGGCTACGGCGACCCGCGCGGCCACCTGCCGCTGCGCGAGTGGATCCGCGACGCGATGGCCGAGGCCGAGATCGCGCTGCAGCCCGACCAGGTGCTGCTGACGCACGGCTCCAGCCACGCGCTGGACCTCGCCATCCGCCGCCTCGTGCGCGCCGGCGACGCGGTGCTGGTCGACGACCCCGGCTATTCCAACGAGCTGTTCGCGCTGCGCGTGGCGGGCGCGCGGCTGATCCCCGTGCCGCGCACGCCGCAGGGCTACGACCTCGCTGCGCTGGAGGAGGCCATCGTCACGCACCACCCGCGCGTGTTCTTCACGCAGCCGCGCCTGCAGAGCCCGACGACATCCACCGCCACGCTGCCGCAGCTGCACCGCGTGCTGCAGCTGGCCGACCGGCACGGCCTGACCATCGTCGAGAACGACCTCTACGTCGACCTCGACCCCGACCCGCGCCCGTCACTGGCCAGCCTCGACCAGCTGGCGCGCGTGCTCTACGTCGGCAGCTACTCCAAGACGATCTCGCCCAACCTGCGCGTGGGCTACATCGCCGCGCATCCGGCGTTGATCGACGACCTCGCGCAGCTGAAGATGATCTCGGGCCTGACCTCGTCGGCCTTCAGCGAGCGCCTGATCCTCGGCGCATTGACCGAAGGCCGCTGGCGCAAGCATCTCAAGAGCCTGCGCGCCCGCCTGGCCGAGGCGCACGAGACCTGCGGCCAGCGCCTCGTCGCGCTCGGCTTCGAGCTGTTCCACGAGCCCAAGGCCGGCATGTTCCTGTGGGCGCGGCATCCGCGGCTGGCGGACCCGGTCGCGTTGTCGAACCGGGCCGCGCAGCACGACATCATGCTGGGGCCGGGGCACCTGTTTTCCGCGACGTTGCAGCCCACCGACTGGATGCGCTTCAACGTGGCGTTCGCGGGCGATGTACGCCTCGGGGCGTTCCTGGAGGCGGAGCTGGCGGGCGGCTGAAGGCGCCAGCGCCGTGCGATGTCATCCTGCGCGCAGTCGCAGGATCCACCTTCGCGGACCGAGCGCCTTCGCCACGATGGATCCTGCGACTCCGCTTCGCTCCGCACAGGATGACGGCGAGGTCGGCTACCCCAAGCGCGGCTGGATCCCGAACACCAGCCCGAAGATCACCGCCAGCACCGTGATCGCCAGCCACACGCGCGACAGCACCTCGGTCGCGCGCTTCTCCTTGATCGCGGTGGTCAGCTGGTCCTGCAGCGACGCGATCTGCTGGCGCAGCAGCGGCATCTCCATCTGCGCGCTGACGGCCTCGGCCAGCAGCGGCGCGGTGAGCTCCGTCACCTTGTCGGTGTTCCACGTGGTCTTCAATTCACGGATCGAGCGCGCGAAGAAGCTGCCGCCGCCGCCCGACGTGGTCCGCACCGTGAAGCCCGAGCGCGCGAAGAAGGCGTCGCGCAGCTCCATCTCCTTCTCGCTGGGCACGTCGACCTGGTAGAGCGAGCCGGTCAGCACCGTCGCGTCGGGGTGGAGCGCGGCGACCCATTCGACGAGCAGGCCGCGCAGCAGGCTCATGACGCCCATGCCGGTCGGCTCGGCCAGGATCTGGCCCTTGGGGCCCAGGCGGGCGGCGCTGACGCGCTTGCCGTCGGTGCTCATCTCGAGCACGCGGAACTGCAGCGCGTTGGTCGCCCGCCCCGTGGACGTCCGTTCAGCGAAGCGCTGCGACTTGCCGTCGCGCGGGTCGAACTCGGCCAGCCAGCTCAGTTGCACGCGGTACAGGTGCTCGACGCGGCTGTCGGTGGCGCTGGACTGCGTCGCCTGGAAGTACGTGACGCCGGCCACGCGCACGTGGCCCGTCTTCATGCGCACGCGGAACACGCGCGTGCGCTGCGGCCGCGCGGCGGTCTCCATCTCGGTCTGCGTGCTGACCCAGGGCGCGGACGAGGGCGGGGCGTCGGCGGGCAGTTCGTGGGGCGGCGGCGCGGGCGGGAGATCGGGCATGGCAGGGGGGAAAGGGATCGACCCATTGTGAGCCGGCGCCGGGCCGCGGCAAGGGAGGAATGCCCCGGGGCGGTGACGTTGTACCGATTCCCGCAGGCAGCGGGCGTGCCGACCCCGCCTCCTATAATCGACGGTTCCGCGCGACCTCGTCGTGCGCCTGCTGCCCGCCCAGGTGAATCCACGGCGAGGCTCCCAGAAAGTGCCGGAATGAAAGCCGCAGAAATCCGTTCGACCTTCCTGAAGTTCTTCGAATCGAAGGGCCACACCATCGTCGCCTCGTCGCCGGTGGTGCCGGGCGACGATCCGACCCTGCTGTTCACGAACGCGGGCATGAACCAGTTCAAGGACGTGTTCCTGGGCTTCGACAAGCGCCCGTACACGCGCGCCACCACCTCGCAGAAGTGCATCCGCGCCGGCGGCAAGCACAACGACCTCGACAACGTCGGCTACACCGCGCGCCACCACACGTTCTTCGAGATGCTGGGCAACTTCTCGTTCGGCGACTACTTCAAGAAGGACGCGATCAGCTACGCCTGGGAGCTGCTGACGGTGCACTTCAAGCTGCCCGTCGACAAGCTGTGGGTGACGGTCTACGCCGAGGACGACGAGGCCTACGAGATCTGGAACAAGACGGTGGGCGTGCCCGCCGAGCGCATCGTGCGCATCGGCGACAACAAGGGCGCGCGCTACGCGTCGGACAACTTCTGGATGATGGGCGACACCGGCCCCTGCGGCCCGTGCACCGAGATCTTCTACGACCACGGCCCCGAGATCCCGGGCGGCCCCCCGGGCTCGCCGGAAGAGGACGGCGACCGCTACATCGAGATCTGGAACAACGTCTTCATGCAGTTCAACCGCACCGAAGACGGCGTGATGCACAAGCTGCCCAAGCCCAGCGTCGACACCGGCATGGGCCTGGAGCGCCTGGCCGCCGTGCTGCAGCACGTGCACTCGAACTACGAGATCGACCTGTTCGTGAACCTGCTCGCCGCGGCCAAGAAGGCCGTCGACGAAGCGACGCCGAACGGCGGCGACTGCGACAAGGAGTCGCCCTCGCTCAAGGTCATCGCCGACCACATCCGCGCCTGCTCGTTCACCGTCGTCGACGGCGTGATCCCGGGCAACGCGGGCCGCGGCTACGTGCTGCGCCGCATCGCGCGCCGCGCCATCCGCCACGGCTACAAGCTGGGTGCGCGCACGCCGTTCTTCCACAAGCTGGTGGCCGCGCTGTCGGCCGAGATGGGCGAGGCCTATCCCGAGTTGCGCGCGGCACAGGCGCGCGTCACGGAAGTGCTGCAGCAGGAAGAGGAGCGCTTCTTCAGGACCATCGCCACCGGCATGGAACTGCTGGAGTCGGCGCTGGCCGGCGGCGCGAAGCAGGTCGACGGCGAGACGGCGTTCAAGCTGCACGACACCTACGGCTTCCCGGTCGACCTGACGGGCGATGTCTGCCGCGAGCGCGGCGTGACGGTCGACGAGGCGGGCTTCAACCGCCTGCTCGAGGAACAGAAGGAACGCGGCCGCCAGGCCGGCAAGTTCAAGATGGCGCAGGGCCTGGCCTACAGCGGCGCGCCCACGCAGTTCCACGGCTACGAGCGCCTGGTGGTCGAGACCGTCAAGGTGGTCGGCGTCTATGTCGACGGCAACCCGGTGAACTCGGCGACGGCCGGCGACGACGCCGTCGTCGTGCTCGACCAGACCCCGTTCTACGCGGAAAGCGGCGGCCAGGTGGGCGACACCGGCGAACTGCGCAACGCCACCACGCGCATGCTGGTCGAGGACACCCTCAAGATCCAGGCGGACGTGTTCGGCCACCACGGCCGCATCGTCGAGGGAACGATCAACGTCGGCGACTCGTTCGTCGCGAAGGTCGACGTGGAGCGCCGCGCCAGGACCGTGCGCAACCACAGCGCCACCCACCTGATGCACAAGGCGCTGCGCGAGGTGCTCGGCGCGCACGTGCAGCAGAAGGGCTCGCTCGTGAACCCGGAGCGCACGCGCTTCGACTTCGCGCACACCGGCCCGATGACCGCCGAGCAGATCCGCAAGGTCGAGGAGATCGTCAACGCCGAGGTGCTGGCCAACGCGGCCGCCAAGGCGCAGGTGATGGCCATCGACGACGCGCAGAAGTCGGGCGCGATGATGCTGTTCGGCGAGAAGTACGGCGACCAAGTGCGCGTGCTGACCATCGGCTCCAGCAAGGAGCTGTGCGGCGGCACGCACGTCGAGCGCACGGGCGACATCGGCCTGTTCAAGATCGTCGCCGAGTCGGGCGTCGCGGCCGGCATCCGCCGCGTCGAGGCGGTCACCGGCGCGAACGCGCTCGCGTACCTGCAGTCGCTCGAGAGCACGGTCGACGAGGTCGCCTCCACGCTGAAGGCCTCGCCCGAGGAAGTGCCCGCGCGCCTCGCGCACGTGCTCGACCACGTCAAGGCGCTCGAGAAGGAACTCGAGAAGCTCAAGGCCAGGCTCGCCTCGGCGCAGGGCGACGAGCTCGTGTCCAAGGCCGTCGACATCAAGGGCCTGAAGGTGCTGGCCGCCAGGCTCGACGGCGCCGACGCCAAGGCGCTGCGCGAGACGATGGACAAGCTCAAGGACAAGCTCAAGACCGCGGCCATCGTGCTGGCCGCCGTCGACGGCGACAAGGTGCAGATCGCGGCCGGCGTCACCGCCGACTCGATCGGCCGCATCAAGGCCGGCGAGCTCGTCAACTTCGTGGCGCAGCAGGTCGGCGGCAAGGGCGGCGGCAAGCCGGACATGGCCATGGCCGGCGGCACCGATGCCTCCAGGCTGCCCGGCGCGCTCGCCAGCGTGCAGGGCTGGGTGCAGGAACGCGCCTGACGCGTCGCGCGCGTCATGCGCGTCATGCGCGTCATGCGCGTCATGCGCGTCCTCGCGCTCGCGTGTCCGCCTCACGCGCCCCAGCGCGCGATCGTTTGGCATGATCGCGCGCCGCGGCGGATAGCCTCCGCCCGTCTTGACGACCCCGCGGCCCGCGCCCAGACTGGGTCCATGCCGCTCGCCCCCAAGCCGCTGATCCGCCGCGCCGTCGCGCTGCGCGCGCTCGCCGGCGGCCGCTCGCCTTCGTGGCTGCGGCCACAGCTGCGCGCGCTGCGCCGCATCGTCTTCGCCAAGCCGTCGCGTTCGCGCTGAACGTCGCCTTGACGCTGCGGCCGTTTGCCCGCAGACTGGGTCGCATGACCCGCGCCTCCCACTTCGCCAGCATCGCCCACGCCGCCGAGCGCGTGGGCGCGGCGTCGTGCGCGCCAGGCGCGATGGCGTATGCCGCGGCCATGACGATGCATCTGCAAGGCGTCGTCACTGGCATCGCGCGAAGTCGGGGCCCGGGCCGTTCCTGACTTCAATATCTCTGATTTCTTCCACAAGGCCCGCCATCCGCGGGCCTTGTGCTTCTTGCAGCCGCCGACCCAGGCACCCCCACGAGGAGATGTTCATGAGCCGACCTGAAGCCACCGCCGATTTCGCGGCCCCGCCGGGCGTGACCGTGCGCCGCACGCGCGTCACCGACGCTGCGGCCTTCGCGACGATGATGGACCACCCCGACGTATTCCCGAACCTGCTGCAGATGCCGCACGCCAGCGAGGAGCACTGGAAGGCGCGCCTGACCGAGAGCGCTGGCGCCGGCTCGCCGCACGTGCAGATCGTGGCCGAAGCCGACGGCGAGGTCGTTGGCGCCGCCGGCCTGCATCCGATCGGCACGTCGCCGCGCAAGCGCCATTCGATGCTGCTGGGCATCAACGTGGCCGCCGGCTGGCAGGGCCGCGGCGTCGGCAAGCTGCTGATGCATTCGCTGTGCGACTACGCCGACAACTGGCTGGGCCTGCTGCGCATCGAGCTGGACGTCTTCGCCGACAACAAGCGCGCGCAGGCACTCTACGAGCGCTTCGGCTTCGTGCGCGAGGGCGTGCGGCGCTGCGAGGCGCTGCGCGACGGCGTGTACGTCGACGGCTGGCTGATGGCGCGCCTGCACCCGTCGCCCTTGCGCGGCTTCCCGGCGGCGTGAAGCAGGCCGGGAGCGGCCGGCATGAGAAAATGCCGGCCGCTTCCGCCTTCGCCCTGCGCCCCATGACCACGCCGTTCACGCACCTCGTCCACTACCCGACCAACACCGACGCCGACCTCGATCGACTGCAGCAGCTGTGCGAGCAGCTCGCCGGCTTCGACGAGCACGTGTCGCTGGAATGGCTGGACGGCGCGATGACCGCCCTGGCGGCGGGCCCGCGCGCGCTGACGGTGATGGACTGGCGCGACCGCCTGCTGGGCGACTCGTGGAGCCGCGCGTTCGGCGACCCCGAGGCCGACCGCGAGGCCACCGCCGTGCTGCAGGCGCGCTGGACCGTGCTGCTCAAGCAGCTCGATCCGGAGCTGCTGATGGACGCCGTCGACGAGCTGCGCCTCGCGCCGGTCATGCTGGAATGGACGGACGAGGACAAGGCCAGGCTCGTCGAGGACGGCACCATCGCCCCCGGCACCGAGGACGAGGAGATCCCGCTCACCGGCGAGGTCTGGGCCCACGGCTTCATGGACGTGCTGCAGAACTTCAAGGACGAATGGCCCGAGCAGGACGTCGAGACCGACACCGGCCAGCTGTTCGACGAGACGACGATGCGCATCGTCATGCTCACGCTGCACGACCAGGCCGAGCTCGACAAGCTGCGCGAGGAGATGTTCCCGGGCGAGAAGCTCGAGCGCGACGACCTGATCCAGGAGGCGCTGTTCGCCGTGCAGGACCTGCGTTGCTACTGGGTGCAGAACGCCCCGAAGCCGGCGACGCGCGTCGCCGAGAAGCTGCCGGGACGCAACGATCCGTGCTTCTGCGGCAGCGGCAAGAAGTTCAAGAAGTGCCACGGCGCGTGAGTCCGCGCTGGCGCTGGTCGTTGTCCGCGCAGGGCGGCGCCGCGCGGTGCGTGGATCCTGCGACTTCACGCAGGATGACACCTTGGCGGCACGACGGCGTGACGGGCTGACGGCACCGGCCGTCTCGCAAGCCGTCATCCTGCGCGCAGCGGAGCGCAGTCGCAGGATCGAACCCGGAAGAAACGCCCGGCCCGCACAGTCGAACCGGATAAGGCATTACATTGCGCCCATGACTGAACGCAAGGATCTCGCAGGCAAGCACGTCGTGCTGGGCCTCTCTGGCGGCATCGCCTGCTACAAGGCCGCCGACCTCGCGCGCCTGCTGGGCAAGGCCGGCGCCACGGTGCAGGTGGTGATGACCGCCGGCGCGGAGCAGTTCATCACGCCGGTGACGATGCAGGCGCTGACGGGCCGCCCCGTCTACGCGAGCCAGTGGGACGCGCGCCCCGACAACAACATGGCGCACATCAACCTGTCGCGCGAGGCCGACGCCATCCTCGTCGCGCCGGCCAGCGCCGAGTTCATGGCCAAGCTGGTGCACGGGCGCGCCGACGACCTGCTGTCGCTGCTGTGCCTGGCGCGCCCGATCGACCGCGTGCCGCTGCTGGTGGCGCCGGCGATGAACCGCGAGATGTGGGCCCATCCGGCCACGCAGCGCAACGTCACCCAATTGCAGGCCGATGGCGCCACGCTGCTGGGCCCCGATGTCGGCGAGCAGGCGTGCCTCGAGTTCGGCGAGGGCCGCATGCTCGAGGCGGCCGACCTGCGCGACGAGCTGATCGCCTTCTTCCAGCCCAAGATTTTGCGCGGCAGGCGCATCCTCGTCACGGCCGGCCCCACCTTCGAGGCCATCGACCCGGTGCGCGGCATCACCAACCATTCCAGCGGCAAGATGGGCTTCGCGATCGCGCGCGCGGCGCAGGAAGCGGGCGCGGACGTCACGCTCGTCGCCGGTCCGGTGCACCTGCCCACGCCGCGCGGCGTGCGCCGCGTCGACGTGCAGAGCGCGCGCCAGATGCACGAGGCCGTGCTGCCGCTCGCGCAGGCGAGCGACGTGTTCGTCGCCACCGCGGCCGTCGCCGATTGGCGTCCCGCGCAGATGAACGAGCACAAGATCAAGAAGGACGGCAAGAAGGTGGCGCCCACCTTCGAGCTGACCGAGAACGCCGACATCCTCGCCGACGTCGCGCGCCTGTCGCCGCGGCCCTACTGCGTGGGCTTCGCCGCCGAGAGCGAGAACCTGCTCAAGCACGCGCGCGAGAAACTGCAGCGCAAGAACGTGCCGCTGATCGTCGGCAACCTCGGCCCCGCCACCTTCGGCCGCGACGACAACGCGCTGGTGCTGGTCGACGCGAAGGGCGAGCGCGAGCTGCCCAACGCCGACAAGCTCACGCTGGCGCGGCAGCTCGTGGCGGAGATCGCGATGCGCATCGCCGCTTGATCATGCGTGGCGCGGCGGCTTGGCGGACGCATCGTGGCGACGGGGTCTGGTGACGGGGTCAGGTCTTGAAAGTTGCGTGGCGACGCCTCGCCGTGGGGTCAGGTCTTGAAAATTGCGTGGCGACGCCTCGCCGTGGGGTCAGGTCTTGAAAGTTGCGCGATGACGTCTCAGCCGATCGCCGGGGCACTGCCGCGCAACTTTCAAGACCTGACCCCGTCGCTACGATCGCGCAACTTTCAAGACCTGACCCCGTCGCAAGACCTGACCCCGTCGCAAGACGCCATCGATACTCGATCGAACGCGCCACATCGCAAGATCGGGCCCGGACGCCGCATCGGCCGTCCCGCTGACCGACCCGGCCATCCATTTCCCTCGACGACATCCCGCCCATGACCACCATCGACCTCAAGGTTCTCGACGCCCGCATGGCCGACGCCCTGCCGGCCTACGCCACGCCGGGCAGCGCCGGCCTCGACCTGCGCGCCTGCCTCGACGCCCCCGTCGTCCTTGCGCCCGGCCAGACCGCGCTGATCCCCACCGGCCTGTCCATCCACATCGCCGACCCCGGTCTCGCCGCGATGATCCTCCCGCGCTCGGGCCTGGGCCACAAGCACGGCATCGTGCTGGGCAACCTCGTGGGCCTGATCGACTCGGACTACCAGGGCCAGCTGATGGTCAGCTGCTGGAACCGCGGACAGGCGGAGTTCACGATCAATCCGATGGAGCGCGTCGCGCAGATGGTGATCGTGCCGGTGGTGCAGGCGACGTTCCGAGTCGTCGAGGACTTCGACGCGTCGCACCGCGGCGAGGGCGGGTTCGGATCGACGGGCAAGCACTGAGCAGCGGCCCGGCGCGCAGGGGGCTGGCCCCTCGTCGGATCGCGCCAGCGGCTTGAGGCCGTGCCTGACGCCGATCCGCAGGGAAGCGCGTCTTCTCGAGGCGCGCCTCAGTGAAGTTGCGACTTGTCCTTCGGCGGCAGCACCTGCAGCAGCCCGGCGGCATCGTCCTGCACGCTCTTGTCCTGGATCTCCTGCGCCGTCGCGGCGCGCACGCCGCGCACCTGGATGTGCATGCGCAGCGCCATGCCGGCCAGCGGGTGGTTGCCGTCCAGGACCACGTGCGACGGATAGACCTCGGTGACCGTGTAGACGGCGTCCTCGGGCATGTCGGGCGTGGCGGCGCCATCGGGCAGGCCCTCGAACTGCATGCCCACCTCGACGCCCTCGGGGAACAGCGCGCGATCCTCGAAGCAGACCAGCTCGGAATGGTAGTCGCCGAAGGCGTGCTCGGGCTCGAGCTGGATCTGCAGGTCGTAGCCGACGGCCTGGCCGTCGAGCGCCTCTTCGACCTTGGGCAGCAGGTCGCCGCCGCCGAAGAAGAACTCGGTGGGCTCGGTGAGCTCGTCGATGGGCGCGTTCTGGGCGTCCGAGAGCTTCCAGGTGAGCGAGACGACGCAAGGGGCGGTGATGTTCATCGGCGAATTTTACGAGGCGCGCGTGACCGCCACGCGCCCGCGCCGCAGCGCCCCGGTCCGCGAGCAGGGACAATGGCGCGATGAACCTCCGTGAACCCCTCGCGCTGCTGGGCGGCCTGTCGCCCGCGGCCTTCATGCGCGACGTCTGGCAGAAGCGTCCGCTGCTGATCCGCAACGCCTTCCCGCTGGTGGGCGCGGACGGCGCGCCGCTGTCGCCCGTCACGCCGGCGCAGCTGTTCGAGCTGGCGTCGCGCGACGACGTCGAATCGCGGCTCGTGATGCAGGACGCGGCGCCCGCCAGGCCGAAGGCGCGCGCGAAGGCGCCGTCGCCCGAAGGCTGGGCGCTGAAGCACGGCCCGTTCGCACGCCGCGCGCTGCCGCCGCTGTCGCAGCGCGGCTGGACGATGCTGGTGCAGGGCGTCGACCTGCACGTGCAGGCCGCGCACGAGCTGCTGCAACGCTTTCGCTTCGTCGCCGACGCGCGCGTCGACGACCTCATGATCTCGTACGCGAGCCCGGGCGGCGGCGTCGGCGCGCACATCGATTCGTACGACGTGTTCCTGCTGCAGGTGCACGGCCACCGGCGCTGGCGCGTCGGGCCGGTCGACGACCCGTGCTTCGTCGACGGCCTGCCGGTGCGCATCCTCGAACGCTTCGAACCGATCGACGAATGGGTGCTGGGCCCCGGCGACATGCTCTACGTGCCGCCGCGCTGGGGTCACGACGGCGTGGCCGAGGACGAGTGCATGACGTGCTCGATCGGCTTTCGCACCCCGATGGCCACCGAGCTCGCACGCGAGCTGCTGCAGCGCGTGCTCGACGACGTCGAGGCCGACCCCGACGAGCCGCATTTCCGCGATCCGCCGCGCAGCGCCACCGAGACGCCCGCGCGCATGCCCGCCGCGCTCGACCAGTTCGCGCGCAAGGCGGTCGATCGCCTGCTGAAGGATCCGTCGCAGCTGGCGCGCGCGCTCGGCGAGGTGATGACCGAGCCCAAGCCGCAGGTGTGGTTCGAGTCGGGCGCGGAACGCGGCGCGGGCAGCGGCTTGCGGCTCGATCGGCGCACGCGCATGATGTACGACGATCGGCACGTCTTCATCAACGGCGAGTCGTTCAACGCGGCCGGCCGCGATGCGCGCCTGATGCGCGAGCTGGCCGACGCGCGGCGACTGGTGGCCAGGGACTGTGCCCGCCTGTCGCCTGACGCGCAGGCCGTCGTGGCCGATTGGGTGGCGCAGGGATGGGCACATGATGAATGACGACGCGGCGCGGCCGCAGCAAGGGCCGGGCGACGACGGGGGGCTGCGCGATGCGAAGGCTGCCGCGGGCGGCCGCGCGTTCGAGGGCGCGCCGCAGTTCGCGCGCGCGCTGCATGACGCGATGGTGATGGCCAGCGAGCGCGGCACGCGCCGCCTGTGCTGGTGCGACCAGGATTACGCGAGCTGGCCCCTGGGCGAGGCGGAGTGGATCGACCTGCTCACGCACTGGTCGCGCAAGCCCGGGCGCGAACTCGTGATGATCGCGCGCGACTGGGCCGTCGTCGAACGCCGCCATCCGCGCTTCGTCACGTGGCGCCGCGACTGGGCGCATGTCGTGCAGTGCCTCGTGCCCGACGAAGCGCACACGGCCGACCTGCCCACGATCTGGATCGACTCCGATGACCAGGCGCTGCGCGTCTTCGACCCTGAACATCTGCGCGGCCGCCTCGGCTTCGACCGCGTCGATCGCCAACGGGCGCGGGAGGACTTTGATGCGATTTCACAACGCGCCAGCCCCGGTTTTTCGGCGGTGACACTGGGACTCTGAAAAGGTTCCGTATTGATGGGTATAATGGCGGGCTAGGCACAGGAAATGCTCGAGCTTGCCTGCTGTCTTTTGCTCAGATACCTGCCGTGAGGGCGAGTATCTGGATTACCGGTAATGGTTCGAACCCAAAATTTTTCTTCGAGGAAATTCATGAACAAGACGCTCCTGGCCTCTCTGATCGCCGTCGCCGCCCTGGCCGCTTGCAACAAGCCGGCCGACCAAGCTGCTCCGGCCGCTGCCGACGCCGCTTCGGCTGCCGCTTCGTCCGCCACCGTCGCCGCTTCGGCCGCTGACACCTCGGCCTCCGCCGCCATGTCTGCCGCTTCGTCGGCCACCGACGCCGCTTCGTCGGCCGCCACGGGCGCCATGGCTGCTGCTTCGGCCGCCGCGACCGCTGCCAGCAAGTAATTTCCGGATCTCCGCGCTCCTCGCGAGCGCGGTGTCCCGAGATATGAAGAGCCGCCTTCGGGCGGCTTTTTCATGTCAGGTCGCTGAAGGCAAGTTGAATCCCTGGAATGCGGGAGCGAATGGCTTGGCAACCCTGTCAAGAGGTCACAAGGGGATTGACGCGTCGACAGGTCGCACCCTAAGCCAGAACGACAAAGGCCGCCCTCGGGCGGCCTTTTGCTGCGCGATGCGGATGCCGTGCTTACTTCAGCTCGTCGACCAGCAGCGCCACGATGCGCTGGGCATTCTCGCTGTTGTCGGGCTGGCCCTGGTCGTTCAGCACGGTGACGGTGGCCTGGTCGGCGGGCGCCTTGATCTGGATGCGGTACTTGCCCACCGGCGACGGGCCGCTCTTGCCGAACCACGACGTGAACTTCGAGAAGAAGCCCGGCTCGTCCTTGGCCGCTTCCTTGGCGTCGACATAGCGCACGTAGTACAGGCCTTGCGCGCGGTCGCGGTCTTCCACGGTGAAGCCGCCGTGGTCGAGTGCCAGGCCGATGCGGCGCCACGAGCGATCGAAGTTGTCGTCGACCTGCATCGTCGCGCCGGGCTGGCCGGCGACGACGCGAGCGCGGGCGCTGCCGCTGGTGTCGGCCGGGCGGCTGGTGGCGGCGCTGGGGATGTTGCGGCCGCTCGCGGGCGCGCTGGCGGCGGTGTCGTCCTCGCCGAAGTGGAACGTGAAGCCGCTCTTGGGCGGCACGGCGACGTTGGTGTCGGTCAGGCCGGCCAGGCTCAGCATCATCCGGCTCAGCTGCGTGGCCTCGAGGCCCGGATCCGTCGGACGCGGCATCCATTCCACGTCGGCGGTCTGCACGCTGTTGGTCCGGCCCGTGGACTGTTCGACGGCGCCGAAGTGGGTCACGTAGATCTCGGTGCCGCCGTCGGCGCGCCGCTCCAGGCGCGTGCGATAGCGATCGCGCAGGCCTGAATCGGAGAAGCTGTCCAGCAGGTTCGACAGGACGCCGCGGATGCCGTCGTTCGGCAGCTTGGTGCGGCTTTCCTTCCAATCGGTCTCGATGATGCCCGTCTTGGGTTCGTCGGTCTTGATGGTGAAACCCTGCGACTCCCAGTAGGCGCGCACCTTGGGCAGCACGATCTCGGGCGCGTCCGACGTCGTCAGCCAGCGCTGGTCGCCGTTGCGCTCCAGGTGCAGGTTGCCGGCGGCGGCCAGCGCCACCTCGGGGTTGGCCGGAGCGGGCGCTGCGCCCGGCTGCGACGGCCCGCTGCCGGCCGGCTTGTTCAGGTCGGAGGCGGTGACCACGCCGCCTTGCGGCAGGTAGCGCGAATCGCGCTGCAGCTGCGTCAGGTCGGGCGGCACTTCCAGCGGCTGGGTGCGCTTGGACGCGCCCTTGTAGTCGGTCTCGCCGTGGGAGAACCAGTCTCCGACGACCGTGCATCCGCCCAGCATCAGGCACAGCGTCACGGTGGCAACGCGCAGGGGCGTGGGATGGAGCAGGCGCGTCGAGGGCAGGGTGGTCATGTGCATCAGGGTCGAGGTCTGCCCGGAAGTTCCGGGCCGGGGATTGTCGCAGAGGTCGCGAGGGTCGCGGGCCGGGGAACGCCGGCGCAGGCAGGCCACCGGCTCGAGTCGGTGACGGGGCGGGCGGCTCAGGCGATGCCGCAGTCGGCGAGGGCGGCGGTGATGATCGCCTTGCCGGTGTCGGTCATCTCCACCAGCGGCAGCCGCAGCGCGGGACCGCAGCGGCCCAGGCGCGACAGCGCGAACTTGGCGGGCGCCGGGCTCGGCTCGCAGAACAGGTTCTTGTGCAGCGGCAGCAGCTTCAGGTGCAGCTCCGTGGCGCGGCGGGCGTCACCGGCCAGCGCCGCGGCGCACAGCTCGTGCATCAGGCGCGGCGCGACGTTGGCGGTGACGCTGATGTTGCCGTGGCCGCCCATGAGCATCAGCGCGACAGCGGTGCTGTCGTCGCCCGAATAGACCGAGAACGACTTGGGCACCGCGCGCAGCAGCCAGCCCGCGCGCTCGATGCTGCCGGTGGCTTCCTTGATGCCCACGATGCCGGGCACCTGGGCGAGGCGCACCACGGTATCGTGCTGCATGTCGGCCACGGTGCGGCCCGGCACGTTGTACAGCACCACGGGGATGTCCACCGACTCCGCGATCTTGGCGAAGTGCCGGTAGATGCCTTCCTGCGAGGGCTTGTTGTAGTACGGCACGACCTGCAGCGTGCAGGAGGCGCCCACGCGCTTGGCGTGCTTCGACAGCTCGATGGCCTCCTGCGTGGAGTTGGCCCCCGCGCCCGCCATGATGGGGATGCGGCCGGCGGCATGCTCGACGCACACGCGGATGATCTCGACGTGCTCCTCGACGCTGACCGTGGCCGATTCGCCGGTGGTGCCCACGGCGACGATGCAGTCGGTGCCCTCGGCGATGTGCCAGTCGACCAACGCGCGCAGCGCGACATAGTCGACGCTGCCGTCCTCGTGCATGGGGGTGACCAGCGCCACCATGCTGCCGACAATTCTTTCCATTCGCATTCCTCGCCAGGTTCCGGGGGCCGGACGCGCGCGACGCCGGCAATCCGACGATTTTAGCCCGGCGACGCCAGAAGGTCGGTGCCCGGCGATGCCGCGCCGCCACGCCGCGCGACGATGCGTTGGACCTCGCGTTCGGGGCTCTCGCCGCGGGCGGGCAGCCTGCCTTCCTCGAACGCGATCACCTGCCAGTTTCCAGAGGGAGAACAGGCCTGCCCGACCGTCGCCGCAGGCGCGCGCAGGACCTCGATCAACTCCCCCGGCGCGAGCAGGAATTCGGGCCTTCGCGGCCGTCCGAGTGCTGCGTGCGCTTGTGCAAAGGTTTCGTAAATCAGCAGTCCGCCAGGCACCACGGCGCCCTTGATCGCCGACATGAGGGGGCGCCACAGGTAGTTGGTGACGACGACCGCGTCGAAATCTCGTCCCGGCAGGGGCCACGGAGCCGCCTCGAGGTCCGCCTGCACGATCTCGGCGACGCCGGCCAGCGGCGCGAGCAGGGCCGGGTCGCGATCGACGGCGGTGACGCGATGGCCGGCCGCGGCCAGCCAGCGCACGTGCCGGCCGTGGCCGCAGGCGAGGTCCAGCACGCGGGAGGCAGGCGGGAGCAAGGGCGTCCAGCGTACGACCCAGTCGGAAGGCGGCGCCGGGGCGCGGGTGGGCAGGGCGGTGTCCATGCCGCCACTCTAAGG
>DATCRO010000245.1:0-2758 GCA_036569025.1 Burkholderiaceae bacterium | reverse complement strand
TTCGGCTCCAGATAACGAAGGCCCGGCGGGCTGCGGTGACGGCGTCGACAACGTCTTCGGCATTTCCAAGACGAAACCGGGCGACGGCCTGTTCCGTGGCCGGATTGACCACGACGCCTTCCGCCGCGCCTTCGGCTCGTTCTCTCGAAGCACGGTCGACGAGCGCATGGCGCTGCTGGGCCGGATCCTCGCGCTGCTGGAAGAGCGGGCGGAGCAGTTCGCGCAAGCCATCACGACGGAGATGGGGACGCCCATCGGGTTCGCGAGGACGGCCCATGTGCCGTTCGGGATCGCCCACGTGCGCGCGCAGATCGAAGTGCTGCGGCGATACGAGTTTCTCTCTCTGGAAGGCGCCTTCGCGATCTCCAAGGAGCCGATCGGCGTGTGCGCGCTGATCACGCCGTGGAACTGGCCCCTGTACCAGGTCACCGCCAAGGTCGCGCCGGCGATCGCCGCCGGCTGCACGGTCGTCCTGAAGCCCAGCGAGCTGTCGCCGTTCAGCGCGCGGCTCTTCGCGCAGGTGATGCACGACGCCGGCACGCCGGCCGGCGTCTTCAACCTGGTGGGCGGCACCGGAGAGGTGGTCGGCGCTGCGTTGGCCGCGCACCCCGATGTCGACATGATCTCCATCACCGGCTCCACGCGTGCCGGCGTGCTCGTTGCGCAGGCGGGTGCCGTCAGCGTCAAGCGCGTCGTGCAGGAGCTGGGCGGCAAGTCGCCAAACCTGTTCCTCGACGACGCCGATTTCGAGGAAGGTGTGGCGAAGGGCGTGCTGGCAGGCATGCGCAACGCGGGCCAGTCGTGCAGCGCGCCGACGCGCATGCTGGTGCCTGCGTCGCGGCTGGCCGAGGTGGAGTCGCTGGTCCGCGCGGCGGTCGCCGGTATCACGCTCGGCGATCCGCGCGACGAGAAGACATCGATGGGGCCGATCGCGAACGCCGCGCAGTACGCAAGGGTGCAGGCGATGATCGCCAGCGGGATCGAAGAAGGCGCCAGGCTGGTCTGCGGCGGCCCGGGCAGGCCGGACGGCCTGACCCGTGGCTACTTCGCACGACCGACGGTCTTTTCGGACGTGACGCCCGACATGCGCGTGGCGCAGGAAGAGATATTCGGCCCCGTGCTGGTGCTGATGCCCTACCGGGATGAAGCGCAGGCCATCGCCATCGCCAACGACACGGTCTACGGACTCGGCGCCGCCGTGCAGTCCGCCGATCGCGAGCGGGCGCGGCGCGTGGCCTCGCAGCTGCGCGCGGGCCAGGTGCACATCAACTATCCGCCATGGAACAGCCACGCGCCGTTCGGCGGCTACAAGCGCTCCGGCAACGGACGCGAGTACGGCGTCCACGGCCTCGAGGAATACCTCGAGACCAAGGCGATCGTCGGCTACTGATCGCTTTCCGGCATCGACCGCCATCGCCATCGAGCATGCCTTCAAGTTTTCACTGACGTCCAAGGGACATACCCAGAATGCCTGCGCCTCTATCCGCCGTCGAATCCAGTCCTGAACTGCCGACGCATGCCGACGCCGTCGTGATCGGCGGCGGCATCATCGGCGTCTTCGCCGCCTACTACATGGCTCAGCGTGGGGTTTCCGTCGCGCTGATCGAGAAAGGCAGGATCGGTGCCGAGCAGTCGAGCCGCAACTGGGGCTGGTGCCGGCAGCAGAACCGCGATGCGCGCGAACTGCCGATGGCCACGAAGAGCCTGGACCTATGGGAGCGATTCACGCAGGACACCGGCGAAGTCACCGGCTTCAGCAGATGCGGGCTGCTCTATCTCAGCAACAGCGAGAAGGAACTCGACGGCTGGGCGCGCTGGGGCGAGTTCGCACGCTCCGTGAATGTGCAGACGCGCATGCTGAGCGCGGGTGAAGCCGCGCAGCGCGGTCACGCCACCGGCAAGGCATGGAAAGGCGGCGTCTTCGCCCCGACGGATGGCACCGCCGATCCCTCGCGTGCCGCACCGGCCGTGGCGCGGGCTTTCATGAAGCTCGGCGGCACCGTGCACCAGGGCTGCGCGGCGCGCGGCCTCGAAACAGAAGGCGGCCAGGTCTGCGCGGTGGTCACCGAGAGCGGGACGATCCGCACCCGGGTCGCGGTGCTCGCCGGCGGCGCGTGGGCATCCTCGTTCTGTCGTCAATATGGCATCCGTTTTCCCCAGGCTGCGATCCGCCAGACGGCGCTGTCGGTGACCACCTCGGGCAAGGACATTCCCGCAGCGCTCCACACGACCGGCGTGTCCATGACGCGCCGCGCCGACGGCGGCTACACGCTGGCCATCAGCGGACGGGGGCGTGTGGACCCGACGCCGCAGCTGCTGCGTTTCGCGCCGCAGTTCCTGCCGATGTTCCAGCGGCGCTGGCGCAATCTCGCACCTGGCGGACTCGAAGGCATCCGCTGCGGCCATGAAGGCTTCGCCCGATGGCGGCTCGACGAGACGACGCCCATGGAGCGCATGCGCATCCTCGATCCGAAGGCCGATGCCTCGGTCGTCGACCTGACGTACAGGCGCGCGGTCGAACTGGTGCCGGCGTTGGCGGACAGCTCGGTGACCGCGGCCTGGGCCGGCTATGTGGACAGCACGCCCGACGGCGTGCCCGGCATCGGCGAAATGCTGAGCCTGCGCGGGCTCGTGCTGGCCGCCGGCTTCAGCGGCCACGGTTTCGGCATCGGCCCTGGCGCCGGGCACCTGATCGCCGACATCGTCAGCGGCGCATCCCCGCTCGTCGATCCCCGTCCCTACCACCCCGACAGATTCC
>DATCRO010000244.1:0-2849 GCA_036569025.1 Burkholderiaceae bacterium | reverse complement strand
GCCGCTGAAGCTGATCAGCGCCACGCCGCCGAACGCGATGGCTGCGATCCACAGCAGCGTCTCGCCGATGTTGGACGAGGCCTGGGCGTCCAGCTGCGCCGTCGCGGAGTCGATGTCGTCGCGGTACAGCCCGGTGCCGATCATCCAGTCCCATTGCGGGATCTCGGTGACGTAGCCGAGCTTGGGCGCGATCCTGCCGGTCGACGGCCGCCGCCACATGTACTCGACGAAGCCGCCGCCCGCGCGCGCCCCGGCGAGCAGCTCCTGGATCGTCGCGCGGCCCCGCGGGTCGCGCATGCCCGACAGGTCCTGGCCGACCAGGTCGCGCTGGCGCGGATGCATGAGCACGGTGCCGTGCATGTCGTAGACGAAGAAGTAGCCGTCGTCGCCGTACTCCATGGACTCGAGCAGCCGCATCGCGCGCGCCTGGGAGCCGGCGACGTCGTCGCGCGATTCCGCCATCGGGGCGATGGCGCTCATCGCGAGCTGCACGTAGTTCTTCAGCTCCGCGCGCCGCGCGCTGAGGTAGCCGCCTTCCACCAGGGCGTGCTCGCGCCTGGCCAGCTCGCGCTGCTGCAGTTGCACCGCCGCGGCGATCAGCGCGAGCGACAGCAGCAGCGGAACCGCCGCGAGGACGAGAAGCTTGGCCTTCAGACGCATGGCGCGATTGTGACAAGGCCGCGCGGGCGTCGGCGACGCCCGCGCGGCCCATGCCTGGCCCAGGTGCGGCTCAGGCCTTGCCGGACGCCGCCGCCGGCGCCGGCGAGCGCACCAGCGTCTGCACGACGACCGCCACGACCACGTTGATGACCAGCGCCAGCAGGCCGGTGTAGACGGTGAACTTGTCGCCACCGACGAGGATCGAGTGCACCGGCTTGACGCCGTCGGCGAACGCCGTCCACGTGCCGAACACGATGCCCACGAGCCAGCCGGCCAGCAGCGCCGGGGCCTGCAGGCGCTTCGACCACAGGCCGAAGACGAGCGACGGGAAGGTCTGCAGGATCCACACGCCGCCCAGCAGTTGCAGGTCCAGCGCGAACTTGGTGGGCATCAGCAGGATGCACAGCAGCGCGCCCACCTTGACCACCAGCGACGCATATTTCGCGACCTTCTCCTCCTGCGCCGGCGTGACGCGCGCGTTCACGTACGGCTTCCAGAAGTTGCGCGTGAACAGGTTGGCCGCGCCGATGGACATCACGGCCGCCGGCACGAGCGCGCCGATCGCCACCGCGGAGAACGCGAAGCCGGAGAACCACGACGGGAACAGCGCGTTGAACAGCGCGGGCACGACGTCGTTGTTGCTCTTGACCGCCAGGTGCGCGGCGTAGGCCATGTAGCCCAGCAGCGCGATCAGGCCCAGCAGCACCGTGTAGGCCGGCAGGAAGATCGCGTTCTTGCGGATCGTGCTGGCGTCCTTGGCCGCGAAGATGCCCGTCAGGGTATGCGGGTACATGAACGCCGCCATCGCCGAGCCGATCGCCAGCGTGGCGAACGGCAGCATCTGGCCCGGGTGCAGCGTCAGGCCCGTCGCGCCGCCCTTGGCCGCGAACGCGTCGCGCGCCGAGGAGAACACGTTGCCGTAGCCGCCCACCTTCATCGGCACGATGACCACCGCGACGAGCACGACGATGTAGATCATCACGTCCTTGACGAAGGCGATCAGCGCCGGCGCGCGCAGGCCCGCGGCGTAGGTGTACAGCGCCAGGATGACGAACGCGGCGGCCAGCGGCAGCTCGCCGGTCAGGCCCAGCGCCTTGATCACCACCTCCATGCCCACCAGCTGCAGCGCGATGTAGGGCATGGTGGCGACGATGCCGGTCAGCGCGATCGCCGTCTCCAGCGGTCGCGAGCCGTAACGGCCGTAGACCACGTCGGCGGCCGTCACGTGCCCCTTGCGCTTGGCCTCGGCCCACAGCCTGGGCATGATGGTGAAGACGATCGGATAGACCAGGATGGTGTACGGCAGCGCGAAGAAGCCGTAGGCGCCGACCGCGTAGACCAGCGCCGGCACCGCGATGACGGTGTAGGCGGTGTAGAAGTCGCCGCCCACCAGGAACCACGTGATCCAGGCGCCGAAGTTGCGGCCGCCCAGGCCCCACTCGTCGAGGTGCGCGCCCTTGTGCGCGCCGCCGCGCTGCCAGCGCGAGGCCAGGAAGCCGATGACGGTCACCAGCGCGAAGAAGAAGATGAAGACCGACAGCGCGGTCCAGTTGATGTTGTCGCCCATGGCCTCACTCCTCCGGCTTCTCGTTGCGGTTGACCAGCCAGATCAGCAGCGAGGTGAGCGGCACCCACGCGAACATGTACCAGTAGAAGAACGGGAATCCGGCGAACTCCGGCGTCTCGGTGTTGAACAACGGAACGGCCAGCAGGCCGATGAACGGCAGCAGCAGTAGCAGGCGCATGTCTTGTCTCCAGGGTTTGGCGGGAACACTGCCCGCTCTGCCATCAGTGTCGAAATTCGGGGCGCGCACCGCATCCGTCATGTCGCGTTGCGTCGCAGGCGCCACCACGTAGGGGACAACCCCTAGTCACGATGCGAACCCGGCGGCCGCTCCTTGTGGCGCACCGCGCCCGAGAGCCCGGCATCGGTCGCGTGGAAGTAGTGGATCTCGCCGCCGTGCCAGACGCCCAGCCAGATCATGTTGACACTGAACGCGTCATGGTCGCGGGGCCCGAACGGGTGGTCGTAGGTCGTGACGACGCCGCGATGCGGCTCGCGCGGCTGCTCGAGCGCCTGCCTGACGGCGCCGGGTGCCGTGTCGCCATGCGTGGCGAACAGCGCACGCACGAGCAGGTTCACGCTGTCGTACGTCTGCGCCGCGGCCATCAGCGAGCCCGGCGGACGG
>DATCRO010000243.1:0-6794 GCA_036569025.1 Burkholderiaceae bacterium | reverse complement strand
CGCCCGAGGCGCGCACCGTCGCGACGCCCGGCCTGGCCGAGGCGGCCTGATCGGCTTTCCGCGATTCCACGTTCGGCTTCAAGAGGCTCCGCGATGAAGAAACTCAAACTGGTGATGATCGGCAACGGCATGGCGGGCGTGCGCACGCTCGAGGAGCTCCTGAAGATCGCGCCCGACCTGTACGACATCACCGTGTTCGGCGCCGAGCCGCATCCGAACTACAACCGCATCCTGCTGTCGCCGGTGCTGGCCGGCGAGCAGACCATCGCCGAGATCGTCCTGAACCCGCTGGCCTGGTACGGCGACAACGGCATCACGCTGCACCTGGGCAAGGCGGTCACGCGCATCGACCGCGTGCGCCGCGTCGTGCACGCGGCCGACGGCACGCAGGCGCCGTACGACCGCCTGCTGATCGCCACCGGCTCCACGCCGTTCATGCTGCCGGTGCCGGGCAAGGATCTCGAGGGTGTGATCGGCTACCGCGACATCGCCGACACCGAGGCCATGATCGATGCCGCCACCCGGTACAAGCATGCGGTCGTCATCGGCGGCGGCCTGCTGGGCCTCGAAGCGGCCAACGGCCTGATGCTGCGCGGCATGAAGGTCACGGTGGTGCACATCGCGCCGTGGCTGATGGAACGCCAGCTCGACGACGTGGCCGGCGGCCTGCTGCGCCAGTCGCTGGTCGACCGCGGCCTGGACTTCCTGATCGGCGCCCAGACCGAGGCGCTGCTGGCCGACGACGCGACCGGACGCGTCCGCGCCGTGCGCTTCAAGGACGGCAACGAGGTGCCTGCCGACCTCGTCGTGATGGCCGCCGGCATCCGCCCCAACACGGCGCTGGCCGAGTCGACCGGCCTGCACTGCCAGCGCGGCATCGTCGTCACCGACACGCTGCAGACCGTGACCGACGCGCGCATCTGGGCGGTGGGCGAATGCGCCGCGCACCGCGGCACGGCCTACGGCCTCGTGGCGCCGCTGTTCGAGCAGGCCAAGGTCTGCGCGACGCACCTGGCCGAGTTCGGCATCGGCCGCTACCTGGGCAGCCAGGTCTCGACCAAGCTGAAGGTCACCGGCATCGACCTGTTCTCCGCCGGCGACTTCATGGGCGGCGAGGGCTGCGATTCCATCGTGCTGTCCGACCCGCAGGGCGGCGTCTACAAGAAGCTCGTCATCAAGGACGACAAGCTCGTGGGCGCCTGCCTGTACGGCGACACCGTCGACGGCAGCTGGTACTTCAAGCTGCTGCGCGAGGGCCGCTCGGTCAGCGACATCCGCGACCGCCTCATGTTCGGCGAATCCAGCCTCGGCGACGCCGGCCACCAGGGCCAGAACAAGGCCGCCGCGATGGCCGACGCCGACGAGGTCTGCGGCTGCAACGGCGTGACCAAGGGCACGATCTGCAAGGCCATCAAGGACAAGGGCCTGTTCACGCTGGACGACGTGCGCAAGCACACGAAGGCCAGCGCCTCCTGCGGCTCGTGCACGGGCCTGGTCGAGCAGATCATCATGGCCACGGCCGGCGGCGACTACTCCACCGCGCCGCGCAAGAAGGCGATGTGCGGCTGCACGGAACACTCGCACCAGGACGTGCGCGAGGCGATCCGCAAGCTGCACCTGACGACCATCGCCGACACGCAGCGCGCGCTGTCCTGGCGCACGCCCAACGGCTGCTCGTCGTGCCGGCCGGCGCTGAACTACTACCTGATCAGCACCTGGCCCAAGGAGGCCAGGGACGATCCGCAGAGCCGCTACATCAACGAGCGCTCGCATGCCAACATCCAGAAGGACGGCACGTACTCGGTGATCCCGCGCATGTGGGGCGGCGAGACGACGGCAGCCGAGCTGCGGCGCATCGCCGACGTGGTCGACAAGTACAAGATCCCGACGGTCAAGGTCACCGGCGGCCAGCGCATCGACCTGCTGGGCGTGAAGAAGGAGGACCTGGTCGACGTCTGGAAGGACATCGGCATGCCCTCCGGCCACGCCTACGCGAAGGCGCTGCGCACGGTCAAGACCTGCGTGGGCAGCGAGTGGTGCCGCTTCGGCACGCAGGACTCGACGCGGTTGGGCAAGGACCTCGAGCGCGGCCTGTGGCGCATGTACGCGCCGCACAAGGTCAAGCTGGCCGTCTCGGGCTGCCCGCGCAATTGCGCCGAATCCGGCATCAAGGACGTGGGGGTGATCGGCGTGGAGTCCGGCTGGGAGCTGTATGTCGGCGGCAACGGCGGCATCAAGACCGAGGCCGGGCAGTTCTTCTGCAAGGTGCGCACGGCCGAGGAAGTGATGGAGGTCAGCGGCGCGTTCCTGCAGCTGTACCGCGAGGAAGGCTGGTACCTGGAGCGCACGGTGCACTGGATCGCGCGCGTCGGCCTCGACTCCATCAAGCAGCGCGTGCTCGACGACGTCGCCAACCGCAAGGCGCTGTGGGAGCGCCTGCAGTTCGCGCTGGACGGCGAGCCCGACCCGTGGTTCGAACATGAGAAGGCATCGGTGGACACGCGGCAGTTCATCCCGCTGGTGCCCGTGTGAGGAGACAGGAAAACATGAACGACTGGATCGAAATCTGCCGCGTCGACGACATCCCCGTGCTCGGCGCCCGCCGCGTGCGGCGCCCCGCGGGCACGGACGTCGCGATCTTCCGCACCGACAGCGACCGCGTGTTCGCGCTGCTCGATCGCTGCCCGCACAAGGGCGGCCCGCTGAGCCAGGGCATCGTGTTCGGCGAGCACGTGGCGTGTCCGCTGCACAACTGGGCGATCTCGCTGGAGGACGGCCAGGCGCGGGCGCCCGACGTCGGCTGCGCGACGCGCTTTTCGGTGCGCGTCGAGGGCGGCGCCGTGAGCCTGCTGGCCAGCGAGCTCGCCACCCTGGCCATCGACGATGCCGACGCCGCGGCCGCGCTCGCCGCTGCGCGCAAGGTGATCGCCATCGCCAGCGCCTGAGCACATGGGCGCGCCGCGGATCATCCCCATCGCCGGCGGCCCGCGCGAGACGCGGTCGACCTGCCCATACTGCGGCACCGGCTGCGGCGTGATCATCCGCAGCGAGGGCGCCGCGATCGTCGACGTGCGCGGCGACCCCGACCACCCGGCCAACTTCGGCCGCCTGTGCAGCAAGGGCAGCTCGCTGCACCTGACGGCCGCGCCGCACGTCAGCGCGCAGGCGCGGCTGCTGCAGCCGATGCGGCGCGACCGCCGCGGCGCCGCGCCGCGCGCGATCGGCTGGGACGACGCGAACCAGCTGCTCGCCGATCGCATCGTCAGCACGGTGGACAAGCACGGCGCCGACGCGATCGGCCTGTACATCTCGGGGCAGCTGCTGACCGAGGACTACTACGTCTTCAACAAGCTCGCCAAGGGCCTGCTGGGCACCAACAACATCGACACCAACTCGCGGCTGTGCATGTCCAGCGCGGTGTCGGGCTACAAGGCGACGCTCGGCGCGGACGCGCCGCCGGCGTGCTACGAGGATCTCGCGCATGCCGACCTCGTCTACATCGCCGGCAGCAACCTCGCGTGGGCGCACCCGATCCTGTGCCGCCGGCTGGAGGACGCCAAGGCGGCGCGGCCGTCCCAGAAGTGGATCGTCGTCGACCCGCGCAAGACCGAGACGGCCGCGATGGCCGACCTGCACCTGCAGATTCTGCCGGGCAGCGACATCGCGCTGTCGCATGGCCTGCTGCACCTGATGCTGTGGGAAGGCTACGCCGACCAGGCGTTCATCCGCGCCCACACCACCGGCTTCGAGGCGCTGCGCGACCGGGTGCGCGAGTGCACGGTGCGCGAGACCGCGCGCGTGACGGGCCTGCGCGAGGAGGACATCGTCACCGCCGCGCGCTGGTGGGGCGAGTCGGCGGCGGTGCTGTCGATGTACTGCATGGGCCTGAACCAGAGCGCGCAGGGCACCGCCAACAACGGCGCGCTGATCAACCTGCACCTGGCGACCGGCCAGGTCGGCCGGCCCGGCGCCGGGCCGTTCTCGCTCACGGGCCAGCCCAACGCGATGGGCGGCCGCGAGGTGGGCGGGCTCGCGAACCTGATGTCCGCGCACCGCGACATGGCCAACGCCGGACACCGCGCGGAGATCGCCGCGCTGTGGGGCGTCGACGACGTCCCGAGCCGCCCGGGCCGGACGGCCGTCGAGATGTTCCAGGCCGCGGCGGACGGGCAGATCAAGCTGCTGTGGATCGCCTGCACGAACCCGGCGCAATCGATGCCCGACCAGGCCACCGTGCGCCGTGCGTTCGAGCGCGCCGAGTTCGTCGTGCTGCAGGAGGCATTCGCCACGACCGCGACGGCGGACTTCGCCGACCTGCTGCTGCCCGCGTCGACCTGGGGCGAGAAGGAAGGCAGCGTGACCAACAGCGAGCGCCGCATCAGCCGCGTGCGTCCGGCGGTGCCGGCGCCGGGCCAGGCGCGCGCGGACTGGCGCATCGTCGTCGACGTCGCGCGCCGCGTCGAACGGCGCCTGCGGCCGGCGAGCCGCTCGCTGTTCCCGTACGACGACGCGGAGGCCATCTGGAACGAGCACCGCGAGACCACGCGCGGCCGTGACCTGGACATCACCGGCCTGAGCTACGCGCTGATCGAGCGCGACGGCCCGCAGCAGTGGCCGTTCCCGGAGGGCGCGTCGACCGGCGCCGCGCGCCTGTACACCGACGGCCGCTTCGCGACGCCCGACGGCCGCGCCCGCTTCTTCGACGCGGAGGCCAGGCTGCCCGCCGAGCCGCGCGATGCGCGTTTCCCGTTCTCGCTGACCACCGGACGCCTGCGCGACCAGTGGCACGGCATGAGCCGCACCGGCACGCTGGGGCGGCTGTTCGGCCACGTCGGCGCGCCGTCGATCGACCTGTGCGCGCAGGACATGGCGCGCCTGAACCTGGGCGACGGCGACCTCGTGCGCGTCACCTCGCGCCGCGGCGAACTCGTGCTGCCGGCGCGCCGCAGCGCGAGCCAGATCTCGGCACAGGCCTTCATCGCGATGCACTGGGGCAGCGAGGTGCTGACCGGCCGCGGCGACGAGGCCGACCCGTTCGCCGGCATCAACTCGGTGACGTCGCCGGCCTGCTGCCCCACCTCACGCCAGCCCGAGCTCAAGCACTGCGCCGTGCGCATCGCGCGCGCGGGCCTGCCCTGGCGGCTGCGCGCGATGGCCTGGCTGCCGCAGGACGAGGCGCTGGCGCGGCGCGAACGCCTGCGTCCGCAGCTCGCGCAGTTCGGCTACGCCGCCTGCCTGCCGTTCGGCCGCGAGCCCGACGCGCAGGGCCGCGTCGGCCTGTGGCTGGACATCGCCGACAAGCAGGCGCCCGACGACATCGCGCTGAACGCGCTGCGCGTCGAGCTGGGGCTCGAGGCCTCGGCCGTGCTCGACTACCGCGACCCGCGCACCGGCGTGCAGCGCGCGTTGCGTGTCGGTCGCGACGCGGCCGGCGCGCAGTGGCTGCAAGGCTTCTGGATCGCCGGCGGCCAAGCGGCCGACGCGGCGCTCGCCGCGTGGTGGCGCGAGACGCTGCAGGGCGACGCGCCGCTCGCAATGCCGGCGCACCGGCTGCTCGCGCCCGGCGCGCGCGAAGGCCGCGCCGACGCGGCGCCGGCCAGCCCGCAGCTGTGCACCTGCTTCGACGTGAGCGTCGCGCAGGTCACCGCCGCGCTGGCCGTCGCCAACGGCGACGCGGCGGCGCGACTCGCCCAGGCGCAGGACCAGCTGCGCTGCGGCACCCATTGCGGCTCCTGCCTGCCCAGGCTGCGCGGCCTCGCGCAGCAGGCCTGCGAGCTGTCCCCCGCCACGCCGTGAACGACGCGATGACCACCGCAGCGCATCCCGTCCACCTCGTCGGCGCCGGCCCCGGCGATCCCGAGCTCCTCACGCTCAAGGCGCTGCGCGTGCTGCGCCAGGCCTCGGTGATCCTGGTCGACGACCTGGTCGGCGAGCAGGTGCTGGCGGCCGCCCTCGACGGCCTGGGAGCGCCGCCGCGCGTCGTGCGCGTGGGCAAGCGTGGCGGCTGCGCATCGACGCCGCAGGAGTTCATCGAGAAGCTGATGGTGCGCGAGGCCCTGGCAGGCGAACGCGTCGTGCGGCTCAAGGGCGGCGATCCGCTCGTGTTCGGCCGCGCCGGCGAGGAGATCGCCGCGCTGCGGGCGGCCGGCATCGACGTCGAGATCGTCAACGGCATCACGTCCGGCCTGGCCGCCGCGGGGTCGGCCGGCATCGGCTGGACCGACCGCCGCGCCGGCGCGCAGGGCGTGCTGCTGGTGACCGGCCACGCGGGGCAGGGCTGCGAGGAGCCGGACTGGGACGCGATCGCCCGCGTGGCGGCCGCGGGCGTCACGCTGGTCGTCTACATGGGCGTCGCGCGGGCGGAGGCCATCGTCGAGCGCCTGCGCACGGCGCTGCCCGGCGAGCTGCCCGTGGCGATCGTCCAGCGCGCGACCGGCGCGGACGAAGTGATCGCTCGCACGACCCTGGGCGGGCTGGTGGACACGATCCGGACCGAGGCGATCGCCAGCCCCGCGATCCTCGTGATCGGGCGGGTGGCCGCGGAGGCCCGCGTGCCGGTGCGGTTGCCCGAAGATGTGCATTCGGCCCATCCCACGAACTGGGGGAGAGGGCCCGCGGTTCTTACACTTCGAGGTCTTGGGCGGTGGGACCGGGGCCTGGGAGCGGAAGAAAATCACGTCGCCGGGGCCGACTCGTTACGACGGTGAACAAAAATCGCCGCCGGCCGTGAGGCATGTCCCGGCCTTGTTGTTTTCCACCCATGCTCATCCTGGGGGGCCTGCCTAGAATGCGTG
>DATCRO010000242.1:0-2707 GCA_036569025.1 Burkholderiaceae bacterium | reverse complement strand
GGTGCACGCGGCCGCCCTTCCAGGCGTCGCCGAGCTCGTCGGGTGTCACGGCCACCGGGCTGAACGACGTCGCCGGCTTGCTCTGGAGGAAGCCGAAGCCCTTGGCGAGCTCGGGCGGGATGAGGTTGCGCAGGCTCCAGTCGTTGGCCAGCATCACCAGCCGCACGCCCTCGAGCGCCTGCTCGGGGCTCGCGCCCATGGCGACGTCGCCGGTCACCACGGCGACCTCGCCCTCGAAGTCGATGCCCCAGTCGGCGCTCGCGAAGGTGGCGGGGTCGCACGGGCCGAGGAAGTCGTCGCTGCCGCCCTGGTACATCAGCGGGTCGCCGAAGAAGCTCTCGGGCATCTCGGCGCCGCGGGCCTTGCGCACCAGCTCGACATGGTTCAGGTAGGCCGAGCCGTCCGCCCACTGGTAGGCGCG
The DNA here is from genome assembly GCA_036569025.1 of Burkholderiaceae bacterium. GTDB lineage: Bacteria > Pseudomonadota > Gammaproteobacteria > Burkholderiales > Burkholderiaceae_C > Scleromatobacter. The sequence continues at coordinate 2,286 of DATCRO010000242.1, read as the reverse complement.
GGGCAACGGCGCCATGCATTGCTCGGGCACGAACGGGAACGCGTGGCGCGTCTTGCCGTGGTTCAGCGCCACCGACAGGTCCTGCAGCAGCGGCGCGATGAAGTTCCAGTCGTCGAGCGCCTGCTGCATCCGCGTGGCGATGCCGGTGGCGAAATGGGCCTGGCTGAGGTCGCGCGAGACGACGACCAGCTGGCCGTCGCGCGATCCGTCCTTGTAGGTGGCAAGTTTCATGGAAATGCCCGGTTTTGACGCCGGGGGTTCTGGAAGGGCGATGGCAGTATTGTCCGATGCGGACGCGATGTCTCCTCGGATTGGCGCTGGTGGTGCTGGCGTTGCACGCGCTGGCCTGGCGGATCGCCGTCGGCGCGCTGCCCCCGTTGGCGCTGCCGGCGGCCGGCGTGCACCGGCTGGCGCTCATGAGTTTGCCGCAGCGCGCGGCGGCCCCCATGCGGGTCGTGCAGGCGCCTGTGTCGAAACCGGTTCAGATGGCGGAGCGGCCCACCGCGGCCGATCGCGCGTTCACGCCCGCGCCGGTCCGCCCGCGCGTCACGCCCGGGGCGCGCGCTCCCGCGGGCGCAGGCGGCATCCGGCGGCGCGCGCCGTCGAGCGCGCACGCCTGGCCCGTCTACGCCACGCGCCCGCCGCCGTCGGCCACGTTGCGCTACGCGCTGACGCAGTCGGGCGTGGCATCGGCGAGCGCCGGCCGCGCCGAGCTCGAATGGCGCCGTGGTGTCGCCGGCTATACGCTGCGCCTGGCCACCGCCGTCGACGGCCGGCCGCCGCGCGAATGGCAGTCCAGCGGCACGTTCGACGCCGCGGGCGTGGCCCCGCTGCGCCTGGTCGAACGCGAGCGGGGACGCGACCGGCGCGGCCTCGCCTTCGACCGCGACGCGGGCCGGGTGCACTTCTTTGGCGCGCCGGGTGCGCCCGTGATCGCCGCCGGGGCACAGGATCGCTGGAGCTGGGTCGCCCAGCTCGCCGCCATCGCCGAGGCGCAAGCCGCGCGCGGGCCGCCGCCCGACCACTGGGACCTGCAGGTGGCCGGCCTGCGCGGCGACCTCGAGCGCTGGACGTTCCGCGTGCTGCCGGCCGGCGATCCGCCACCCGAGCTCCGAGGTAACGATCTGTCAGCACCCGGGCGCCGGGCCCCCGCCTTGCTTCATGTCCTGCGTGCCAACGAACAACCCTACGACCTGCGAATCGAAGCCTGGCTGGCCCCTTCGCTGCACCACCTGCCCGCCGGACTGCGCATGAGCACCCCGCCGGGGCCCTGGTCGCTCTCGCTCTGGCAGCGCAGCTCTTGAATTGCAGCTCGACGCCACCAAGTTCCATCTCGAACCAGAAGGATCCCTCATGACAACCATGGTCTACAACTCCGAGAACTTCGTGGTCGTCGAACTCGACGTGCCGGTGGCGCCGCGCGAAGGCGACACGCTCGAGGCCAGCGACGCACCACTCTCGCGCGGCGGCTACGAGATCGTCGACAAGTTCGCCCGCAAGGAGATCTACATCGAGGGTGCCATGGCCCAGCATTTCCGCGAAGGCGTGGAGGAACTGGCGCGCGGCGAACCGACGCAGGAACAGGTCGAGGAATTCATCGGCCGCTACGCCGGACTGCCGCAGCAGCCGCTCGTCCTGCATTGAGCGGGCCGAACCCGATCGAGGCCGCGAAGGGCGCCGGAAGGCGTCGTTCGCGGCCTCGGTCTTTCTGGCGATGGCAGCAGCGCCCTCCAAGGCGGGTCGCGATGAGAGCGTCGCCCGAGGCAGAGGCGCCTGGCCTTCCCTCAGGTCGCCGTCGCTTGGTCGCCATCGGCAATGCGGCTGCCGGGCAATTGAGGCAAAGGCCCCCGCGAAGCGCCACCGCGTCGGCGCCGCCCGGGCTGGCGGCCGGCAGGTTCGCGTGCGCGACGCGCTGCAACCGTCCTGCCAGCGCCGGATGCGACTCGCTGTTCCTTCCCGACGGGCCCGACACGGTCTTGGACGTCCTGCAATAATTCGCGGCATGTCCAAGCCCTCCCTCGCCTACACCCGCGGCGCGCAGCTGCCCGAGCTGCTCAAGCAGCGCATCGTCATCATCGACGGCGCGATGGGAACGATGATCCAGCGCTACAAGCTGCAGGAGGCCGACTACCGCGGGGAGCGCTTCCAGGACCATCCCAAGGACATCAAGGGCAACAACGAGATGCTGCAGCTGGTCAAGCCCGAGGTGCTGCGCGAGATCCACTCGCAGTACCTGGCCGCCGGCGCCGACATCATCGAGACCAACACCTTCGGCGCCACCTCGGT
>DATCRO010000241.1:0-2566 GCA_036569025.1 Burkholderiaceae bacterium | reverse complement strand
CCGTAGGCCTGCGCCACGGCGCGCGTGGGGTCGGCCTGCGCGGCGGCGCTGAAGATCACGTCGATCATGCGCAGGATGGTCTCGGTGTAGCCGCCCACCGGGCGCGGTCGCTCGGCGCTGATCACCAGCCTCCCGGGAATGACGAAGTCCACTGCGTCGAGCACGCCGGCATTGGCCGGCACGTCGGGGAACAGATGCTTGAGCGCCACGTAGCAGGCGGCCACCGCGGTGGCGCGCGAGATGTTCACCGGGCCCGCGCACTGCGCCGAGGTGCGGGAGAAGTCCAGCGTGAGCCGGTCGCCAGCCACCGTCATGTCGAGCGCGATGGTCAGCGGCTCGTTGACGATGCCGTCGTTGTCCAGCACGTCCTCGACGCTGTAGCGGCCGTCGGGCAACGAGGCGATGTGCGAGCGCATCAGGCGCAGTGCGCGGCCGCGCAATTCGCCCAGCGCACTCAGCACCAGCTCGTCGCCGTATTCGTCGAGCAGGCCATCCAGGCGCTTCGCGCCCAGCTCCAGTGCCGCGAGCTGGCCGTTCAGGTCGCCCCACAGGCTGTCGGGCAGGCGCGTGTTGGCCTGCAGGATGGCCAGCACGTCGGCGTCGAGCACGCCGTCGCGCACGATGCGCACCGGCGGGATCTGCACCGCCTCCTGCCAGCACTCGGTGGCCGCCGGGTTGTAGTTGCCCGGCACCGCGCCGCCCACGTCATGCCAGTGTGCGGCGGAGGCCATGTGGCAGTAGAGCCTGCCGTTGCGGAAGAAGGGCTTCACCAGCTTGAAGTCGTTGGCGTGCGTGCCGCCGTCGTAGGCGTCGTTGCTGATCCAGATGTCGCCGTCCCTCATGCCGCCGCGCGGCTCGGCCGCCTTCACCGTGGCGCGCACGGCGAAGGCCATGGCTCCCACGAAGACGGGCAGGCCCGACTTGCCCTGCACCAGCGTGTCGCCGGTGGCGGCGTCGTACAGGCCGTGGCAGGCGTCGTGCGCCTCGGCAATGATGGGATTGAACGCACTGCGGTAGAGCGTGGCGTCCATCTCGTCGGCCACCTGCTCGAGGCGGCCGCGCAGCACGGCGAGCGTGACGGGATCGATGGTTGTCGTGGAGGAGGTATCAGGCATCGGGAGCTTTCTTCGAGGCGGGGCGGCCAGCGCGCAGGCGCAGCTGGTTCAGCAGTCCGCCGGCGCGGACCATGTCCATGAGGAATCCGGGCACCGGCTCGCAGGCCAGGGGCCTGCCGTCCGGTCCGACGACCCCGGGCACCGTGGCGTCGAGGGCGATCCGGTCGCCCTCGCCCAGGGTCTCGGCCTGCGCGCAGGTCAGCAGCAGCAGGCCCACGTTGAAGGCGTTGCGGAAATACAGGCCGCTGTACGACGGCGCGATCACCGCCCTCACGCCCAGGTGGACGAGCACTGCGGCGGCCTGCTCCCGCGACGAGCCGATGCCGAAGTTGGGGCCGGCCACGATCACGTCGCCGCGCTGCACGCCGGCGGCGAAATCGGGGCGGACGGCCTCGAGGCAATGCCTGGCGATGATGTCGATGCCGTGCTTCATGGCATGGCCTGGCGCGAGCAGGTCGGTGTCGATGTCGGCACCGAGCCGCCAGACGCGGTGCGTGGCGTGCGTGACGCTCATGCTGCGACCTCCGCGCGTCGCACCGCGGTACTCGACCCAGGAACGGCCCGGCGGCTCATGCCAGCACCTCGCGCGGGTCGGTCACGCGGCCGCGCAGCGCCGCGGCCGCCACGGTGTAGGGGGAACCCAGGTAGACCTGCGCGCTGGGCGAACCCATGCGGCCCTTGAAGTTGCGCGCCGTGGTCGAGATGACGGTGATGTCGTCGCCCATCGGGTCGCCGTAGCCCGAGCAGGCCCCGCACGCGGTCGGGAAGAGCTCCGCGCCCGCGTCCGTCAGCGCCTGCAGCACGCCCTCGGCGCGCGCGCGCTCCTGGTCGCGGATGCTGGCGGGCGCGACGATCAGCCGGACGCCCGCAGCCACCCTGTGCCCGCGCAGCACCCGTGCCGCGGCGCGCAGGTCGTCGAGCTTGGCGCCGGTGCATGCGCCGATGTAGGCCACGTCCACCGGCGTGCCGGCGTAGTGGCTCACCCCGCGCGAGTTGGCGGGGCTGTGCGGCGCGGCCACGTGCGGCTCGAGCGCGCCCGCGTCGAAGCCGTGGCGCGTGAGTTCGGCACCGTCGTCGGTGAACCAAGCCCCCGTGTCGGCCGACGGTGCGCCGGCCTCGGCGAGGAAGGCTGCCGTGGTGGCGTCCGGCGCGATCAGGCCGGCCTGCGCGCCAAGCTCCGCGCTCATGTTCGACAGCGTCATGCGCTCCTGCATCGACAGCGCTGCCACCGCGGGCCCGGCGAACTCCACCGCCTGGTAGCGCCCGCCGTTCATGCCGAAGCGGCCGATCATGTGCAGCATCATGTCCTTGGCGGTGACGCCTGCGGGCAGCGCGCCGTCCCACCACATCTGGATGGTCTCGGGCACGCGCAGCCAGATCTCGCCGGTGACCACCACGCCGAGCATCTCGGTGCTGCCCACGCCGAACATGTAGGCGCCGAAGGCACCGCC
>DATCRO010000240.1:0-6366 GCA_036569025.1 Burkholderiaceae bacterium | reverse complement strand
GCCGGCCCAGCCGCGCGCGCGCCGACACCGGCCAGTCCGCGGGCAGCCAGCTCGGATGCATGCCGGCATCGGGATGCAGGTTCAAGCGCAGCACCAGCCGCATCAGGCCCAGCGGCCCGCCGTCGGGCGGCCCGACGAGGTCCGTCATCGCCGCAGCACCTCTCGCTGCAGCCACGTGCGCCAATCCAGCCCACGGCGCGACAGCAGCGTCGGCAGCGCCATGATGGCGATCGCGGCCATCACGGGCAGCACGAGCAGCGTCACCACCGCGCGCTGCGACATGCCCAGCACCTCGCGCGGCACGTCCTCGGGCGCGGGGCCGGCCGCGAGCGAGGCGGCGCGCGGCGCCGGGAACAGCGTCAGCGCCACCCGGTCCGGCGAAAGCCCCTCGATGCTGTGCGCGACCAGATCCTTGACCGCCGGCGCCAGCAGCCGCAGGTCGACGTCGGGCCGGTGCTTGATGAACACGGCCGCCGATGACGGCCGCACCTTGTCGCTGAGCGGGTCGTCCTGCGGGATCACGACGTGCACCCGCGCCTCGACCACGCCGTCGATGGAGCGCAAGGTGTGCGACAGCTCCTGCGACACCGCGAAGATGTAGCGCATGCGTTCCTCGGCGGGCGTGGAGACCAGGCCCTGCTTCTGGAACATGTCGCCCATGCTCGCGTAGTGCTGCTCCGGCAGGCCCTGCGCGCGCAGCAGTTCCAGCGCGGCGCCGACGCGGTCCTCGTCGACCTGCACCTGCCAGTCGGCGCCGTCGACGTGCTCCTTGCGCGCGGCGATGCGCCCGTCGGCCAGCGCGGCGACGATCTCGTTGGCGTCGCTCTCGCCGAGGCCGGAATACAGCTCGACCTTGCAGCCGGCCAGCGCGAGCAGCAGCGCGGCGCCGGCGGCCAGGCGAGGCCAGGAATTCGGGTGTTGCATGGCGTCAGCCCTGGTTCTTCAGCAGGCTGCCGAACAGGCTGGTGGCCGAGCTCGCCAGGCTGGTGGCGATGTGCAGGCGCGAGAACAGCATCTGCGCCTCCATGCCGTCGCTGGCGACGGTGAACATGCTCTTGATCGGATCGCGCGGGTCGTAGGCCTTGAGCATGCTGCTGCGGATCTCGTCGAACGAGCGCGTGTTGCCGAACTCGGCGGCCAAGGAATGCGCGACGTCGCCGGGCGTGGCCGTCGCGGCCGGATCGAGCGCGGGCTCGCCCTGCATCAGGCTGGCGAACATGCGCGTGTCGGCCGGCGCGAATTGGGTCGGCGGGGAGGACGTCGCGGCGGCGGCCTGGGGCGCGCTCGCGGCGAGGACGGCGACGGGATCGGTCATGGCTGGCCCCTCGTTGGTTGGATCGGGATGTGGCAGCACGGGCGAGACCGGCGCGGGGCGCGGGCTCGCCCGTGCGGCGCCCTCGCGGACACGCGGTCGCGCGAGGGACGCCGCGCGGCGTCAGGACGCGCGCGCAGCCGCCTTCGTGTCGCTGGCGACGCCCTTGGCGGTCTCGCTGGCGGCGGCGCTCGAGCTGTTGATGGTCTGCGCCGAGGTGGTGGCGCCCTGGATCTGCGTCTGCACGCTGATGCTGGCGGCCTGCAGGCGCGCGCTGTCGGCGGCGGCTTGTTGCATCGCGGTGATGGAGGTATCGACGGTGGACATGAGCTCTCTCCTGTTGGGTTTGAAAGTGCCCCGGGGTGCGGATGCTCCCAGGGGTATTCGAGGCGGACGACCGCCGCGAATCCTGTGGCGCGGGCCGCCGGGGCGTCCCGCTGCGAATGCATTCATCTGGTCTCGGCGCGCGCGCCTCCCTCGAGCACGAGCCCGTCGGCGCCGATGTGCGCGATCAGCGCGCCCGACTTCAGCGGCGCGCCCTCGTAGTAGCGCGTGCCGTCGGCCAGCTGGATCGAGCGCAGCCCGGCCTCGTCCTCGGTGATGCCCACCAGGCGCGAGGGCAGCGCGCCTTGCCAGGCCTCCCAGTGCGCGCGCAGCGCGGCGTCGCGGTCGGGCGGCGGCGCCGGGCGCCAGGAGACGCGGTCCGACACCAGCACCTGCGGATGCAGGTCTTCCGTCAGCCGCGCCACGCGCTGGCGCAGCGCGTCGTCGTCGCTCGCACCCGAGACCACCAGCTGGCCCTTGCCCGCGTAGTTCACACCCAGCGCCGGGTTGCCGAGGTAGCGCCGCGCCTGCTCGACGAGGTCGTCGACCGCCACGGCCTCGATGGAGACGCGCCGCCCCATCGGCGCGAGCGCCTGCTCCAGCTGCCGGCGACGCGGGCGCGATTCGACGAATCCCCTGACCACGACCTGCCCGCCCGGCGCGGCCACAGCCTCCAGCTCGGGGAACGGCGCGATGGCGCGCGCCACGTCGGACGGACTCGCGGCCACGGGCGGCCGATCCTCGCCGCCGGCCCACAGGCCCACGCCCAGCAGCCCCGCGCAGGCGACCAGCAGCAGCGCCGCCCCGACGCGCAGCGCCGTGCCGCGGCCGGCATCCGGCGGCGCCGCCGCCGCATCGCCGGCGAGCACGCTCTCGGGGCCCGCGAACATCGGGTCGGTGCGCTCGGGCGCGGGGTAGCTGCGCTCGAGCTGCAGGTCGATGCGGCCGACGCTCACCACGTCACCGGCCGCGAGGCTGCGGCGCGGCTGCTGCATCGCCTCGCGATTGAGCAGCACGTCCGCCTCCGCGGCCTTGTGCACGGACACCACCAGCTCGCCAACGTTGAAGACGAGGTGGCGCGCCAGCACGTCGCCGCCGGGCAGCATCACGTCGCAGTCGCCCGCGGAGCCGACGGCGTTCGCGCCGGGTCGCAGCTCGATCGTGCGGCCCTTCATCGCCCCGCTGAGAAAGCGCAGGCACCAGCCGGGCGTGGCGAACTCGGGTGCGGGCTTCACGAGCGCCTCCCGGTCGAGACGGCGGACGGCGCACCCGCCGGCGCCGTCGCTGCCGGACCATCCTGCACCGGCAGCGGCACGAGCCCCGTCGCATTGCCGGCCGGCCCGGCCGTCACCAGCCGCGGCGTCAGCAGGTAGAGGCGCTCCTCCTTGTTGCGCTGCTTCTGGTCGTACTTGAACAGGTGGCCGATGATCGGCAGGCTCGAGAGCACCGGCACGCCCGAGGCCGCGCTGCTGCGCGACTCCGACGTGTAGCCCGCCAGCAGCAGGCTCGATCCTTCGTCGATCAGCGCCTGGGTGTCCACGGTGCGGTGGCGCACGACCGGGATCTGGCCCACCGACTGCGTCGGGTCGATGTTGCCGTCCTGGATGTCGATGGTCATCATCACGCCGCGCCCGTTGCGCTCGTCGACGATCATCGGCGTCACGCGCACCGAGGTGCCGGTGGTGACCTTGAACAGGCTCGCGTCCTGGAACCCGGCGACGCTCACGTAGAAGTCGCTGAGGTTCTCGAGGATCGCCTCGTTGTTGTCCAGCGTCAGCACCTTGGGCCGGGCCACGACGTCGGCGTTGCCGGTCTGCGCCAGCGCGCTGACCCGGGCGAGCAGGTAGTCGCGCAGGGTGTTGCCGATCGCCGCCGTGAAGATCGAGCCCAGCGGCGTGGTCGGCAGGCCCTGCGAGTTCGTGCAGCACAGGCCGCCGGTCTGGCCGGACTCGGAGGTGGCGCCGCCGAGGGTCAGCGGCGAATTGCCGCCGTTGCCGGTCTGGAAGTCCACATGCGAGGAGTGCGCGCGCCAGTCGACGCCGAGGCTGTCCAGGGTGTCGGTGCTGACGTCCATGATCGTGACCTCGATCTCGATCAGGCGCGGGCGCACGTCCATCGCGGCGATCAGCTTCTCGTATTGCGCCATGTGGCCGGGGATGTCGCGCACCAGCACCGCGTTCAGGCGCGTGTCGGCCTGGAACTGCGGCAGCTGGCGGTTGTCCGCCGAGATGGCGGCCGGGCCGGAGGACGCCGCGGCGTCGCCGTCGTCGCCTTGCTCGGCCGCGCCCAGGCCGGGCAGGCGCACCATCGGCGCATTGACGACGTCGCCCGTGGACAGCTTGAGCTGGCGATCGGCGCCGGACTGGTAGGCGGCGTACTGGCGCGACATCGCCGCGGTCGCGCCGCCGGTCGACGACCCGCCGCCGCCCGCGCGCCCGTACAGGCTGCGCAGCGTCGCGGCAATGCCCGGCACCGCGACCTCCTTGCCCGAACGCGTGATCTTGAAGTCGCCCGCCCACGCGTATTTCAGCGGGAACAGGCGGATCTCGGCGCCGTCGTTCAGGGCGCTCCTGGAGTCGAGCAGCCGCGCCACCTGGCGCACCATCTCCACGTAGCGCTTGGGGCCCGTCACGCGCGCCGTGCCGTCCCGCCCGCTGACCAGCAGCGGGTAGCGCGAGTCGTAGATGCGCAGCTGCGTGAGCGACTGCACCAGCCAGCCGGCGTTGCCCGCCTGGTTGCCGATCGACAGCACCTCGCTGCGCGCGTCGGACGACGGATCGATGTAGAGGAAGGCGCCGTCGTAGTACCAGCTGAGGCCGTAGGTGGCGCACAGGCTGTTGAGCGTCTTCAGCGGCGAGGCGCTGAAGCGCCCGCTGATCGAGCCGGCGACCTTGGGGTCGATCACCGCCGTCGTGCCCTGAGAGGCCGACAGCTCGCGCAGCAGGTCGGCCAGCGGCTTTTCGTTGGCGACGATCTGGTACGGCCTGCCGGCCCACGGCAGGTCGGCCGCGCGCGCGGCGGCTCCGGCGAACGCGACCGCGCCGGCCGCGAGAAGCGTCAGCCAGCGCTTCATGCCATGCGCACCAGCGAATCGAACGCGCGCTCGCCGAACAGCAGCACGTTGCGGCCCAGCAGGCCCGCCAGCATCACGAGCGCGAGCATCACCGCGATCAGCCGGATGGACTGGCCGATGCTCTGGTCCTGGATCTGCGTGACCGCCTGCACGAGCGCCACCAGCAGGGCGGTCAGCGCAGCCACCAGCACCACGGGCAGCGAGACCCACAGGACCAGTTGCAGGCCTTCCCGGGTGAGGTCGAGGACGTTCTGGGGTGTCATGTCGAGCGGGGTCCGGTCAAGGAAGGATCGGTCAGGCGGCCTGCGGATTCGTGATCCAGCCGACGGGGTGCAGCGCGACATCGGGGTCGAGCTCCTGGTAGGACAGGACAGGCAGGTCGGGCGCGATGGGCTCGATCAGCGTCTTGACGTAGCGGCGCGCATCCGACGACACGATCGCCACCACGGCGCCGGCCGTCCCGGCGAGGATGGCGCGCACCTGGTCGCGCACGTCCTGGGCCACGGCCGGGCTCAGCAGCAGCAGGTTGCCGCGCGCGGAGTGCTCGATGGCCCCCAGCACGCGATCGAGCAGTCCCGACTCGAACAGGATGGCCTCGATGCGGCGCGCGGCGCCCGCATGGCGGCTGGTGATGTAGCGGCCAAGGTCGATGCGCACCAGCTCGGTCAGCGCGATGACGTCGGCCTCGGCCGGTCCGCGCAAGGCCAGGCTTTCGAAGATCGCGCGCAGGTTGCGCACCGGGATGCCTTCCTGCAGCAGGCGCCGCAGCACCTCGGCGATGCGCTGCGCGGGCACGGCGCGCGTGACCTCGGCGGCGAGCTCGGGCGCGTCGGCCTGCACCATGCGCAGCAGGCGCTGCACCTCCTGCAGGCCGATCAGGCGCGGCGCATGGCGGCGCACCACCAGGTCGACGTGGAGGCAGACGACTTCCTCGCACGCCCACGCAGGGGTGTCCGCGGGTGGGCTGCGCACCCAGGCGACGCGCGCGAACGGGCCGAAGGGCTCGGCCACTTCCGCGCCGGCCGGCGGCACCGTCGCCGCGGCCGGGTCCAGCAGCCGCCAGCCCGGCCGCAGCACGCCGCGCGAGACGGGCACGTCCTCGACGAGGATCTCGTAGCCGAACGGCGGCATCTGGCCGGCGTGCTCGACGCGCAGGCGCGGGAACACCGGGCCGAGGTCGCCCTCGACGGCCTGCTTGGTCGAGTCCAGGCGCTGGTCGAGCGCGTGGCGGTCCAGGCCGGCGCGCAGGTCGGGCGCGAGGCGCACCACCAGCGGCGCGGCCACCGCGTGCGGCGCCTCGGCGTCGCCGTGCGAGATCCACGCGGGCGTGCGCTGCCACCGGTGGGCGCGCCGGGCGAGCAGGCCTGCAGCCACCACGCCGGCCGACAGCAGCCCGAACGCCCAGGCCGGGAAGCCGGGCACCAGCAGGAAGCTCGCGAACGCCAGGCCGGCGACCACCAGCGCACGCGGATGCGCCAGCACCTGGCGCGCGATCTGGTTGGCCAGTTGCGGGTCGCCGCCGGAGGCGTCCACGCGCGTGATGACGACGCCCGCGGCGATCGACACCAGCAGCGAGGGGATCTGCGAGACCATGCCGTCGCCCACGGTCAGGATCGCGTAGCGGTGCACCGCGTCGCCCACGCTCATGTCCTTCATC
>DATCRO010000239.1:0-15075 GCA_036569025.1 Burkholderiaceae bacterium | reverse complement strand
GCCCCGAGATGGGGTCAGGTCTTGAATATTGCGGGGTCAAGTCTTGAATCGAGCAGCGCAGAGACGCGGTGGCGCGAGCCGATACCGGCTCAAGACCGCAGGGCCGCCAGGAGCGACCTTCTTTGCCGTGCCTGCCCCGTCGGGCGATGCGACTGCACGATTCAAGACCTGACCCCGCAATATTCAAGACCTGACCCCGGGGAGGGGCTGACCCCCGAGAGGGGCTCGGCGTCTGACGGCCGGACTGTAGGGGCTGACGGTTTTTCTGCCGCTTTTCGAGCCATTCGAACGGGGCGCCGATCCCAATAATCGTCTCCAACGATGCGCGCTCGTGCGCGCGTTCCAAGAATTCGTCAGGAGCCGTATCCATGTCCGCTGCAGCCGCTGCCGCAGATGCCGTCCCCGCCAAGTCGGGTGGCAAGAAGAAGCTGGTCCTCATGGTCGCCGTCGCGGCGCTCGTGCTGGGCGGCGGCGGCGTGGGTGCGCTGGTCTACATGAAGAAGCAGAAGGCCGCCGCCGAAGCCGCCGCGGCCGAGGACGGCGATGCCGCCGACACGGCGCCGGCCAAGCACGAGGAGAAGAAGAAAAAGGGCGAGAAGCCCGTCTTCGTGCCGATGGACGCCTTCGTCGTGAACCTGGCCGACCACGACGCCGACCGCTACGCGCAGATCGGCATCGTGCTGGAGGTGCCCGACGAGCACGCCAGCGAGGACATCAAGACCTACCTGCCCGCCATCCGCAACAACATCCTGCTGCTGCTGGCGCACAAGTCGTCGGCCGACCTGGCGGGCGGCGACGGCAAGGAGCTGCTGGCCAGGCAGATCCGCCGCGAGGCGCTCAAGGCCATGGGCGAGGACGTGGACGAGGACGACGACGCGGCCCCGGTGGCCGACGGCGCCTCCGCCGCCGCGCCGGCCAAGAAAAAGAAGAAGAAAAAGGCTGCCGAGAACGACAGCGCGCCGATCCGCTCGGTGCAGTTCTCCAGCTTCATCATCCAGTGACCGCGGGCAAGCTCGACTGAACACGGCGCAGCCATGAACCAGCAGATCCTTTCGCAAGACGAAGTCGATGCCCTCCTGCAGGGCATCACGGGCGAAAGCCAGAAGCTCGAGCAGGAAGAGCAGGTCGAAGGCAGCATCCGCAACTACGACCTGGCCAACCAGGAGCGGATCGTCCGTGGCCGGATGCCGACGATGGAGATCATCGGCGAGCGGTTCGCGCGCAACATCCGCATCGGCCTGTTCAACTTCATCCGCAAGAGCCCGGAAGTCTCGATCAACGGCATCAAGGTGCAGAAGTACTCGGCCTTCCTGCGCGAGATCGTGGTGCCGACCAACTTCAACATCGTGTCGGTGCGGCCGCTGCGCGGCTCCGGCCTGATCGTGTGCGACCCGAGCCTGGTGTTCGCGGTGATCGACGCGCTGTTCGGCGGCGTCGGCAAGTTCCACACGCGCATCGAAGGCCGGGACTTCTCGCCCACCGAGCAGCGCGTGATCCAGCGCCTGGTCGACTGCATCATCACCGAGTACCGCAACGCTTGGCAGGGCATCTACCCGCTGGACCTCGAGTACCAGCGCTCGGAGATGCAGCCGCAGTTCGCCAACATCGCCACGCCCAGCGAGATCGTCGTGGCTTCGAGCTTCACGCTGGAAGTGGGCGAGACCTCGGGCTCGGTGCACTTCTGCATTCCTTATTCGACGCTGGAGCCGATCCGCGACGTCCTGTACTCGACGATCCAGGGCGACTCCGTGGAGCCCGATCGCCGCTGGGTCAACCTGCTCAAGGCGCAGATCCAGTCGGCCGAGGTCGACCTCGTCGCCGAGCTGGGCACCGCGCCGGCGACGGTGGAGCAACTGCTGTCGTTCAAGCCCGGCGATTTCGTCGAGCTGGACCTGGATCCGATGATCCAGGCCAAGGTCGACGGCGTCCCGGTGTTCGATTGCCACTACGGCACGTCCGCGGGCAAGTACGCGATCAAGATCGATCGCTTGTTGACCAGCTCGAACCTGAGCTGGCTGGGAGATGGCAATGGCAGCTGAAGAGATGAGCGACGACGACGCGATGGCCGCGGAATGGGCGGCCGCGCTCGCGGAGTCCAAGTCCGAACCCGCGGGCGGCATGAGCGGCGAGATCCAGACCGAGACGGTCGCGCCCGCCAACTTCACCAACTTCGCATCGACCGAAGGGATCAGCGGGGCCGGCAACGACCTCAACATGATCCTGGACATCCCGGTGCAGCTGACCGTGGAGCTGGGCCGCACCCGCATCCCGATCAAGCACATCCTGCAGCTCGCGCAGGGCTCGGTCGTCGAACTCGACGCGCTGGCCGGCGAGCCGATGGACGTGCTGGTCAACGGCTTCCTGATCGCGCAGGGCGAGGTGGTGGTCGTCAACGACAAGTTCGGCATCCGCCTGACCGACATCGTGACGCCCAGCGAGCGCATGCGCCGCCTGAGCCGCACCTGATCCTGGCAGCCCCCTGGCGGTTCCGGCCGCCGACGCTTCCGCGCCTCGATGCGCCGGTCGACAAAGAGAAACACCATGACGACGTCCCTCATGCCCCTCGTGGCATTCCTGTTCGTGATCGCGATGATCCCCGTCGCGCTGTGGTTGATGAAGCGCGCCGGCCTCGGCGGCGCCGGCGGCCCGCAGGGCAGCGTGCTGCGGCACGTGTCGCAGCTGAGCCTGGGCACGTCGCAGCGCGTGACGGTGGTCGAGATCGCCGTCGGCGTCGAGCGCCACTGGCTCGTGCTGGGCGTGACCGGCGAGCGCGTGACGCAGCTCGCGAGCTACCCCGCCCCCGACATCACCGCGGCGCCGTCCGCGCCCGCGCACACCGCGGCCGTCAACCAGCTGATCGCCCGCTGGCGCGGCGCCACCGGCTCGCAGGAGGGCTCGCGCGATGCGTAAGTTCGCCAAGCTCGCCGCGGTCGCCGCGCTCGCGCTGCCCGTCCTCGCGATCGCGCAGTCCGCGCCGGCCGCCAACGGCCCGAGCCTGCCCCTGCTGGTGGGCGCCAGCGGCGGCGGTACCAACTTCTCGGTGCCGATCCAGACGCTGCTGTTCTTCACGGCGCTGACCTTCCTGCCCGCGATCCTGCTGATGATGACGGGCTTCACCCGCATCGTGATCGTGCTCTCGCTGTTCCGCCAGGCGATCGGCACGCAGGCCGCGCCGCCCAACCAGGTGATCACCGGCCTGTCGCTGTTCCTGACCTTCTTCGTGATGTCCCCGACGATCGACAAGGTCTACACGCAGGCCTGGGCGCCGTACCAGGCCAACCAGATCAGCTTCAACGACGCGCTCGACAAGGGCCAGGCGCCGATGCGCGAGTTCATGCTCAAGCAGACGCGCCAGTCCGACGTGCAGCTGTTCGCCAAGCTGGCCAAGCTGCCGGCCGACGTCAAGGGCGACGCGGTGCCGTTCAAGGTGCTGGTGCCGGCCTTCGTGGCCAGCGAACTCAAGACGGCGTTCCAGATCGGCTTCCTGATCTTCATCCCGTTCCTGATCATCGACATGATCGTGGCCAGCGTGCTGATGTCGCTGGGCATGATGATGCTGTCGCCGGTGCTCGTGGCGCTGCCGTTCAAGCTGATGCTGTTCGTGCTGGCGGACGGGTGGAACCTGCTGCTGGGGTCGCTCGCGGCAAGCTTCGCGACGTAGGTCCGAAACGCCCCGCTTATCGCCCTCTCGCGCCGGCTGCGCGCCGGCAACATGACGTCACCATCCCAACGCAGGAATTGCATTCCCCATGGACGCCGCACAAGTCTTCACCGTCGGTCAGCAAGCCCTCTACACCCTGCTGACCGTGGCCGCCCCGGTGCTGCTGGTGGTACTGGTCGTCGGCATCCTGGTGAGCATCTTCCAGGCCGCGACGTCCATCAACGAGGCGACGCTGACCTTCGTGCCCAAGCTGCTGGCCGCCGTCGCGGTGCTGGGCGTGGCCGGCCCGTGGATGCTCACCTCGCTGGTCGAGTACCTGCGCAGCGTGCTGCTGTCGCTGCCGTCCGCGGCGTCATGACGGCCCCGCTCGCGTCGCTCGCAGCCCCCGAGGGGCGCGGCCGCCTGCTCCGGGAGCGGGCGAGCGCGACGTCGGCCGCATCCTTCGAACACCTGATCGACGCTCCGACATGATCTCGCTCAGCGAAGCCCAGATCATGGCCTGGCTGGTGCCGGTGCTGTGGCCGTTCCTCCGCGTGCTGGCGCTGTTCTCCTCGATGCCCGTGCTGGGCCAGCGCAACGTGCCGATCCGCGTGCGCATCGCGCTCGCGTTCTTCATCGCGATCGGCGTCGCCGGCACCGCGGCCCCGACGGCCGCCGCCAACGTGCCGCTGGATTCGCCCGCCGCGATCCTGCTGGTGGTGCAGCAGGTGCTGATCGGCCTGTCGCTGGGCTTCGCGGTGCGCATCATCTTCACCGCCATCGAGTTCGCGGGCGAGGTCATCGGCCTGCAGATGGGCCTGAACTTCGCCGGCTTCTTCGACCCCGCCACCGCGCAGCAGGCCACCGCCACGAGCAGCCTGTTCTCCACGATGGTGGCGTTCCTGTTCATCGCGATGAACGGCCACCTGCTGGTGATCGACGCCGTCGTCCAGAGCCTGGTCGCCTTCCCCGTGGGCCCCGAGCCGTTCGCGTTCCTGCACGCCGTGCGGCCCGAGACCTGGGGCGCCGAGATCTTCCGCCTGGGGCTGTGGATCGCGCTGCCGCTGATCGCCATGCTGCTGTTCGTCAACATGATGCTGGGCATCATCGCGCGCGTGGCGCCGCAGATCAGCATCTTCTCGGTGGGTTTCCCGATCACGCTGGGCGTCGGCCTGGTCGGCGTGATGTTCACGCTGCCGCTGCTGCAGGGGCCGTTCACGGCCGCCCTCGAGCAGATGCTCATGATGTTTCGCTGAGCACGCCTCGCTAAAATCGGCGGTCTGCCACGAGCACGTCCGCGCATGTCCCCACCCGGGATCCGTCCCACCGCCATGATCGACTTCCGCTCGCCCGACGAGGGCGTCGCGCCGCTGCGCCTCGCGTTCGGCGCTCCGCGCGAATCGCTGCGCGCGACGAGCCTGGACGACGTGGCGCCGCTGCTCGCGCGCGTGGACGCGCTGGCGCGCGCGGGGGCCTGGTGCGTGGGCTATCTCTGCTACGAGGCCGCGGGCGCCTTCGACGAGGCCTTCGAGACGCATGCACCGGCCGATCCCGCGCGCCCGCTCGCGGCGTTCGCCGTGTACGACGCACCCTTGCCGGATGCGGCCGCCTTCGAGAGCGACGCGGCCGCCACCGTGCAGTGGACGGGCGGCCCGCAGCGCGATGCGTTCGACGCGGTGATCGCCGAGATCCTGCGGGCGATCGCGGACGGCGAGGTCTACCAGGTCAACGCCACCGCGCCGCTGACCGGCACGCTGCAGGGCGACGCGCTCGCGTTGTTCGCCGCGCTGCGGCGCGCGCAGCCCAACGCGTACGCGGCTTACCTCGATCTGGGCACCGCGAACGAGCCGGACGACCGCATCCTGTCCGTCTCGCCGGAGCTGTTCTTCGACTGGCGCGACGACCGCCTGCTGGCGCGTCCGATGAAGGGCACCGCGCCGCGCGGCGCGACGCCGCGGGAGGACGCCGCGCAGGCGCAGTTCCTGCGCACCGCGGCCAAGGAGCGCGCCGAGAACCTCATGATCGTCGACCTGCTGCGCAACGACCTGTCGCGCCTGGCCAGGCCGCATTCGGTGCGCGTGCCGCGCCTGTTCCACACCGAGGCCTGGCCCACGGTGTGGCAGATGAGTTCCGACGTGGCCGCCGCGACGCGCCCCGGCACGACGCTGGAGCAGGTGTTCGGCGCGCTGTTCCCGTGCGGCTCGATCACGGGCGCGCCCAAGGTGCAGGCGATGCGGCTGATCCGGCAGCTCGAGCCCGAGCCGCGCGGCATCTACTGCGGCGCGATCGGCGTGGTGCAACCCGGCGGCGCCGCCACGTTCAACGTGCCGATCCGCACGTTGGCGTTGCGCTGCCTCGAGAAGGACGGCGTCGCGACCACGCACGTGCGCTGCGGCATCGGCAGCGGCATCACGGCCGACGCCACCGCCGCCGGCGAGTGGGACGAGTGGCGCCACAAGCGCGCCTTCGTCGACCGCGCGGGCCAGGCCTTCGAGCTGCTGGAGACGCTGCGGCTGGAGGAGGGGGTCTTCGTCGACGTCGAGGCGCACCTGGCGCGCATGGCCGAGGCCGCGGCGCACTTCGCGTTCGCATCGCCGGTCGACTCCGCGCGTGAGGCGCTCGATGCATTGCGCCTCGTGCACCCGACCGGGCGCCGGCGCGTGCGCCTGCTCGCGTCGCGCGCGGGCGTCGCGCACGCGCAGGCCTTCGCGCTCGCGGACACGCCGACCCCCGTGCGGGTGCGCGTCGCCGAGCGCCCGCTGGCGGGCAGCACCGGCGAGTTCGTGCGCTTCAAGACGACGCAGCGCGCCCACTACGACGCGTTCGCGCCCGCCGGCGACGACGTCTTCGACACCTTGCTGTGGAACGAGCGCGGCGAGCTGACCGAGTTCACGCGCGGCAATGTCGCGCTGCGCATCGACGGCCGCTGGCTGACGCCCGCTTTGCGCTGCGGCTTGCTCCCCGGCATCGCCCGCGCCCGCCTGCTGCGCGAAGGGGCGATCGAGGAGGCGGTGCTGGTGCGCGACGACCTCGCGCGGGCCGACGGACTGGCGTTCTTCAACAGCCTGCGCGGGTGGCTGGAGGCGACTCAGGGTGGGGTCAGGTCTTGACTATTGCGGGGTCAGGTCTTGATTCGTGCAGTCTCTCGGCGATCGCGATGATGCGGCTGACACCCGAAACGGACATGCCGGCCTGCCGGGCGATTTCCGCCATGGTCATGCCGCCCAGCGAGTAGGCGAGACGGAAGGCCTCGTCCCGCGTTCGCTCAGGAGTCAGCCATTCAGCCAGCGTGTTCTGCGAGGTCCGCTGAGTCCTCGCGATCTCCGGACTGCGCAAGCGATGCGCGGTGGCTCGCGCCCGGGTATCGGCGACGAACGCTTCTTCGCCCAGATAGATTTCCTGGCGTAGATGCAACTTCCACGGATTTGCGTCGCGCCCGGCCGCGACGGTGTTCGCATACAGATCCCGGGCCTGACGGCGATCGTCTGGATTCGTGGGGTACCGACCCAGCAGGTGGCTGTGCAGTTCCGCGGTCGCCAGCCATGTCGGTCCGCGCGCCATGCCGACATGGGCGCGATAGCTGCTCCACGGCCAGCCGTCGACCGTGCTCACCAATCCTGCTCGCACTGGATTCAGTTCGACATAGCGGCAGACCTCCAGCAAATACGCATCCGTGTCGACGATGACGGCATGGAAGCGTCCCTGGAATACGTGTCCGCTCACTGCATGGCGCCTGTTGAAAGCCTGCGTGTATTCGCCGTTGATGTGCCGCATCAGGCGAGAAAGGTTCGGTCGACGTGTGCGCAGCACGAAGTGGTAGTGGTTGCCCATGAGGCAGAACGCCAGCATCTCGGCGTCCAGGCGTCCCATCGCGTGGTCGATGACGTCGAGAAGGCGTTGCCTGTCGTTGTCGTCCCGGAAGATCGGCTCTTGCCGATCGCCTCGGGAAGTGACGTGGTAGACGGCACCGGGAAATTCGATTCGAAGAGGTCGTGTCATCGGTCGAGCTTAGGGGCCGGACGGTGGATGCCCGCTGCGCCAATCGCTGCGTATGTCGGCCTGAATGCGCGGAACGTCGGAAATGCACGATTCAAGACCTGACCCCGCAACGTTCAAGACCTGACCCCGTCCGATTGGCGCTTGGCGCTAGCCCCCAGTTCTTGGGGGATCCCCTCTCAAATCCGTGACGAGACGTGATCGCGCCGCCGCGGGCGTTCAGGCCGTTATCGGGCCGCAATGCGCGGCCGGATACCCTGGGGCGGTATCGCTACCGGATATGAAAGCGCTTTCGAGAAAATGGCGGCCGGCCCTCGATGTTTCGGTTACCAAACCTTTACAAGCGCGAGCACCGGGTTACGCCGCGGCTCGCGCTGGCCCCGACGATCGAGCCCCCGATCCGGACGGCCGCGCTGTCTCCAGTCGGTGCCAACAACCCTTGTGGAGACCTGCCTTGAACTCACGCCACCTCCTCGCCCCGGCCGCCGGCTTCCCGCGCGCGCTGGCGTTCCCGCTGTCCGTCGTCACGGCAGCACTGCTCGCGGCCTGCGGCGGCGGGAACGGCCAGTCTTCGACCACGGTGTCGCCGGAGTCGGCCGGCACCGCAGCCGACACGGCCGCCGCGATGGCCACCGCCGCGGCCGCGTCGCCCGTGTGTTTCTACGAGCACGTCAACTACCAGGGCGCGAGCTTCTGCGCGACGGCCGACAGCAGCTGGGTCGGCGGCACCTGGAACGACCGCATCTCCTCGGTGAAGGTCGCGGCGGGCTACAAGGTCACCCTGTACTGGGACATCAACTACGGCGGCAAGACCCTGGTGCTGAACGGTGACACGGCCAACCTCGTGGCGCTGGGCTTCAACGACCAGGCCTCGTCGTACAGGATCGTCGCGCCGGCGCCGGCCACGTCCAAGGTGGGCACGATCCAGATCGCGCAGTCGCAGCTGTTCAACAGCGACGACCCGGCGCTCGTGCTGGTCGCGAGCAAGCCGGCGCTGCTGAAGGTCAACGCCGTGGCCACCACGGCCGGCGCGGCCAGGCCGGTCGTGCGCCTGCACATCGACAACGTCAACGGCGGCGCCTCCAGCGACGTGCTGATGACCGCGCCGACCGCGGCCCTGCCCACCGCGGTGCCCGCCGTGCCGAGCTTCGCCGACTCGTACACCGCCACGGTTCCCGCCGACGCCGTCAGGTCGGGCCTGCGCCTGTCCGTGCAGCTCGATTCCGCGCCCGCCACCACGCTGACGCCCAAGGTGGGCGGCGGCGTGCCGATGAAGTTCGTGCCGATCTCGATCAACATCGCCGGCACCGCGGGCCAGCGCCCGACCGACCTCGCGCCGCACCTGCAGTCGCTGTTCCCGGTCTCCAGCGTGGTGACGCAGCAGCATCCGACCTACACCTCGACCAAGGTCACCACGTTCCCGGCCGACGAGAACGCATGGAGCGACGCGTACGGCAAGGTCCTGGGCGAACTGGCTGACCTGCATTCGCTGGAAGGCGCCGGCTCGCAGGACCACTACTTCGGCTTCATGCCCAAGCGCACCTGGGGCCTGGCCGGCCTGGGCTACATCGGCGGCAGCGCCGCCGTGGGCTTCGACATGCCCAGCGCGCCCACCTCGGTGCGCGACGTGGCCTCGCACGAGCTGGGCCACAACTTCTCGCTGCAGCACGCGGCCTGCGGCGGCGCCGGCAACCCCGACCCGAACTACCCGTATCCGGACGCCGACCTGAGCAAGCCCGGCCGCGTCGTGTGGCCCTACCTGGCCGACGAGAAGAGCTTCTACGACCCGCGCCCGACCGACCGCCACGACATCATGAGCTACTGCGGCGGCCAGGTGTTCTCCGACTACAACTACACCGTCATGCAATCGTGGCTCTACCCCGGCGACAAGACGCTCAAGGCCTCGGTGCAGTCGGTGGCGGCCCCGCCGTCGACGCCCGCTGCCGAGCCGCGCGAGGTGCTGCTGGTCAGCGGCGAGATCGGCGCGAGCGCGACGACGTTGAACCCGGTCAAGTCCTTCGTCGGCCGCCCGGACGCGGCGGCCTCGGGCGCCTACGTCCTGCGCGTGGTCACGGCCGCCGGCACCGCCGACTATCCGTTCACGCCGCTGCAGCTGGACCACGACGCCAGGACGCAGCACTTCAGCGTCGCGATCCCGAACACGGGCGCCGTGCAGAGCGTCACCGTGCTTCACCAGGGCAGGACGCTGGTGCAGCGCGCGGCGGGCAGCGAACGCGCCACGGTGCAGTCCGCGCACGAGGCGGTACCGTTGCAGGTCAGGGAAGCCGCGGGCCAGGCGATCGTCACGTGGGACGCGCGCGCCAACGCGTTCGCGACCGTCACCTGGGTCGGCCCGACCGGCCAGCGCCTGACACTGGCGCAGGACCTTCGCGGCGGCAGCGCGCAGCTGTCCACCGCCGAACTGCCCGCGGGCGGCTCGTTCGAGGTGATCCTGTCCGACGGCCTGAACTCGACGCGCCAGTCGGTGCGCCGCTGATCGGGCCGGGCGCCGGCGGGTCTCAGCCCGCCAGCTTCACCTCGTTGCGTGCGAGCGAGTCGATGACGTGGAAGTAGACCTGGCTCAGGACTTCCGACTTCGCGTAGCGGCGTGCCTCGTACCAGGCCCAGACCTCCAGGGTCACCGCCGACGCCGTCACCGCGGTGATCGCCACCTGCGGCGCCGGGTCGGGCAGCACGGGGCCGAGCTTCGTGGCCTCCAGCAGCAGGCCCTCGACGCGCCGGATGTCCTGCCCGGGCGCGATGGGCACCGGCACGCGGATGCGGACGCACTTCTTGAGGTAGACGTAGTTCGTCACGTTGCTCGTGATGAAGCTCTGGTTCGGCACCAGGATCGCGATGTCGTCGGGCGTGACCACCGTCGTGCGCCGGGCGCCGATCTCGCGCACCACGCCCTCGACGCCGGAGACCTCGATGCGGTCGCCGATCTCGATGGGCCGCTCCAGCAGCACGATCAGGCCGCTGATGAAGTTGCTGATGATGTTCTGCAGGCCGAAGCCGACGCCCACGCCGAGCGCGCTGCCGACGATGGCGAAGGCGGTCAGCTCGATGCCCGCGTTCTGCAGGATCACCACCGCGCCGAACACCAGCACGACGTAGTGCACGAGGCTCGCGATGGCCAGTCGCTGGCCCTCCTGCATGTTCGTGCGGCCCAGCAGGCGCTTGAGCGTCCAGCGGCTGAAGCGGCCGGCCAGGAACCACAGCACCAGGCCCGAGATGGCCAGCTTCAGCAGCGTGAACAGCGTGATCTCGGTCTTGCCGAGCGTGAACAGCGGGAAGTCGTAGGCGTCGAGGATGTGCTTGAAGTTGGACCAGTCCACGAAGGGCTCCCGTCTCGGCAAGGCCGACCCAGCGGCAATCGGCGTGCGAGGCGCCGCCGTCGCGTCGGCGCGCCTGCGCTCAGCGCGCCTCGCGCACGAGCGTATCCCAATCCGTGGTCGCGCCGAGCTCGCGCTGGACGAGGCGCCGGCGTGGCGGGACGGTGGCGTCCAGCAGGTCGACCGCCAGCTTGCGCGGCTCGTCGTAGGCCACGCCGCCGGCGGCCAGGAAGGTCGGCACCATGTCGGCGTGCATCAGCGGCGCCGCGGCCTGCGCCTGCAGGTTGGCCCATTGCGCGGGGTGCGCGGCGCGCCACGCGTCGTTGGCCCAGAAGATCGCCGGCACGCGGATGTCCCAACGCGTGGGGTTGGTCAACGCGTGGCCGCGCAGCTGGCGCCTGTCGTCGTACAGGTTGTCCGCGTGGTCGGGTGTGAACAGCAGGAAGACCTCGCCGCGCTGGGTGCGCAGCTGGTCGATGACGCCGTCGATGAAGCGCACCGTGGCGTCGACGGCGTTCGCGTAGGTCGCGCGCACGTTCGCCGGGTCCGAGGCGATCGAGGGCATGATGGCCGGGCCCCGGCAGTCGGCCGGATAGGGCGCCTGCGCGGGGTCGTAGCGCTTGCAGTAGGGCTCGTGGGCGTTGACCGCGTGCAGCACGATCGCCTTGTGGGCCGCCGGGCGCGCGAGGGCGGCCGCCAGCGGCGGGCCCAGCACCGCCTCGTCGGTGCCGACGACCTGCGGATAGTCCTGGAAGCGGGCGTCGGGCCACGCGAGGTTGATGGCCTGGACGCTGATCCAGTGCGTCTCGAAGCCGGCCTCGTCGAACGCGTGCGCGAAGGTCGCGTCCCGCGAGACGAGGTGGGCCCAGCCGGGCATCTCGCGCGAGACGAGCAGCGGCACCGAGGTGTGCGTCGCATCCGCGCCGGCGGTGACGTCGCAGGCGACGATCGCGCCGTCGCCCAGGGCGCGGATGCGCTCGGGGCCGTGGCACTCGCGCAGGTAGTCGGCGCGGATGCTCTCGCCGATGATGAAGACCAGCGTCTGGCGCGCGGCCTTGCTCGTCGCGCGGGCGTGCCAGGTGGCCTTCGGATCGCGCGGCGTGAACTGGGGCGGTGGTCGCAGCCCGGTCAACGACGTGGCGCGCGCGGTGCCCGTGATGGCCAGCAGCAGCGCGTTGGTCGGCCAGGCGCGCTGCCACGCGACCGGCGGCGCCAGCGGCGCCAGCGCGAGGGTCAGCAGCGCGGCGCCGACGGCCAGCGCGCGGCGCCTGCGCCACGCGTCCGCCGCGCGGGCGCACGCCACGCACCAGCTCGCGACCACGAGTCCGCCCAGCACCGCCGGCACGACGTAGGGCGCGAGCGCGGCCCGCACCTCCTCGGGCCGGAACGTGCGCCATTGCGAGGCGAGGTCCAGCAGGTCGACGTGGCGCAGGAGGGCGGCACCCGCCCACCAGCTGGCGGCCAGCGCCAGCGGCAGCGTCAGCGGGAAGAACCAGCGCGCGGGCAGGATGATGCGCGTGGCCAGCACCAGCCAGCACGCGAGGCCCGCCAGCAGCTGCCGGTCGACGGCCCAGGCCTCGGTGGCCGGCACCGATCGCGTGGCCGGCAGGACCAGCAGCGCGAGCCACAGCACGCGCAGCACGCCGACCGCGACGCCCTTCCAGGCCGGCGCGAGGGCGGCGGGAGGCATCTGGATGGTCGGGTCGGACGGGCGCATCGGAAGGGCGGAGGGGAAGCAGGATGCCGCAGATCCGCGGGTGCCCGACCTGCGGGGCAGGCGCGGGCCATTGTAGTGAGCCGGCCCGGGCCGCGACGCTGTCCGCCTGCGCGGAGCCAGGCGCAGTCGCAGGTCCAGCTCGGCCGGGCAGTGCCTTGGCGCGCGTCGATCCTGCGGCTGCGCGCAGGATGACAGGCCAAGGTGGCGCGCACCCGAGGGACGTCAGCGCAGTGTCGCGACCGCTCGCCTCAGCAGGCGCTCGTCGCCAGCGTGCTGCGCGCGAACGACGGCGGCCGTGCGTCGGCCGGTGTCGGCGCCGTCGCGTCGCGCAGGGCGAGCAGCGCGGCGTGCGGATCGTCGCTGCGCGTGATGGCGCCCACCACTGCCACGCCCCAGGCGCCGGCGCGCATCGCGTCGCGCGCACGCGCGGCGTCCATGCCGCCGATGGCCACCACGGGCGTGTCGCTCAGCAGCGCGCACCAGTATGCGAGGTTGGCGTCGCCTTGCGGGATCCACGGCATCTGCTTGATGGCGGTGGCGTGGATCGGCCCGCACGCGATGTAGCTGGGGCGCAGCGCGCGGGCGCGGCAGACCTCCCAGTACGAGTGCGTGCTGATGCCCAGCAGCAGGCCGGCGTGGTGCAGCGCATCGATGTCGGCGTGAGCCAGGTCTTCCTGGCCCAGGTGCACGCCGTCGGCGCGCAGTTCCAGCGCGAGCTCCCAGTGGTCGTTGACGATCAGCGTGGCGCCGGCGGCGCGCGCGAGGGCGATGGCGGCGCGCAGTTCGCGCGCCAGCGTGTCGGGCGGCGCGTCCTTGATGCGCAGCTGCACCAGCTTGACGCCGTCGGCCAGCACGCGCGCCACCCAGTCGCCGGAGTCGACGATGGCGTACAGGCCGCGCGTGTGCTCCGGCATGCCGGGGAACGCGAAGCGCGAGGGTGCGTGCGGCAGCGGGTTGAGGGCGGGCAGGTTGGCGAGCCGGCTCGCGAAGCCCGCGCGCGGCGCCACGGGGCCGGCGCCGCCGCCGGCCGCGTACGCGTGGCGCAGGCCCTCGCTCGTGGCCATCTTGGCCAGCACCACCGCGTCCGCCGCGACGAAGCCGTGCGCCAGTGCGGCCGCGGCGGACGACGCGAACACGCAGCCGGTGCCGTGGTCGTGCCCGGTGCGGATGCGGCGCGAGGCCAGCCAGCCGCGGCTGCGCAGGCCGTGGTCGGCGTCGAGCCAGTCGTACGCCCACGCGGCGCGGGCGTCGATCTCGGCCAGGCGCGAGGCGAGCCTGGCCGTCGACAGCTGCGCGATCTCGTCGTCGGCCAGGCGATCGGAATCGCCGCCCGTGACGGCCACCGCGCGCACGCCGAACGCGCGCCAGGCGCGGGCGAGCGCCTCGGGGCCCAGCAGTTGCGACGACGGCACCAGCGCGCGCGCCTCGGCCACGTTGGGCGTGGCCAGCGTGGCCAGCGGCAGCAGTTCGTCGCGGTAGGCGGCGCGCAGCGCGTCGTCGGCGAACGCCGCGCCGGTGGTCGCGCCGAACACGGGATCGACGACCAGCGGGATCGCGCGCTCGGGGAAGCGCTCGCGCAGGCGCCGCATCCAGCCCGCGACGACCCGCAGGTTGTCGAGGCTGCCCAGCAGGCCGGTCTTGACCGCATCGGGCGGCATGTCGTCGACCAGCGCCGCGAGCTGCGCGTCCAGGACCTCGGGCCGTACCGGCTCGACGTGCGTGACGGCCGTCGAGTGCTGCGCCGTCACCGCGGCCACCGCGCAGGCGCCGTGCACGCCGAACGCGTCGAGCGCGCGGATGTCCGCGTGCAGGCCCGCGCCGCCGCCGGAGTCGGTGCCCGAGATCGCCCACACGACGGGGCGCCGCGCGGTGTCGTCGTTCGCCGTCATCTCACTCGACCAGGATGGGTTCGTTGGCGCACGGCGTGCTGGGGATCGCCATGTCCTGCGGCGCGATGAGGCCGGCCTGGTAGCCCAGGCGGCCGCCGGCGATCGCCTGCGCGAAGGCCATCGCCATCTGCGGCGGGTCGACGGCCTGCGCGATCGCCGAGTTCAGCAGCACCGCGTCGTAGCCGAGCTCCATCGCGAACGCGGCGTGCGACGGCGCGCCGAGGCCGGCGTCGACGATCAGCGGCACGCCCGGCAGCCGCGCGCGCAGCGTGCGCAGCGCGGCCGGGTCCAGCACGCCCTGGCCCGAGCCGATCGGCGCGGCCCACGGCATCAGCACCTCGCAGCCGGCGGCCAGCAGGCGGCGGCACACCACGAGGTCGTCGGTGCAGTACGGGAACACCTGGAAGCCGAGCCTGACCAGCTGCGCGGCCGCGTCGACCAGCTCGAACGGGTCGGGCTGCAGCGTATGGTCGTCGCCGATCACCTCCAGCTTGATCC
>DATCRO010000238.1:0-3489 GCA_036569025.1 Burkholderiaceae bacterium | reverse complement strand
ACCTACTGGCGCTCCGACGTGCGCGCCGCGTCGATCTTCGCGAGCGTGGGCCTGCGCGTGCTGTTCGTGCAGGGCCGGCTCGGCTTCCTGCGCCGGCCGTGGGTGGCGCCGGCGGCCTTCCTCGCGGGCATGGTGCTCAGCACGCATCACGTGCCCGAGCCGTTGAAGTACAGCCTGGCCACGCTGGGCATCGCTCTCGCGGTCAATTCGCTGGAAGGCGCGCCGGCGCTCGGCCGCCGCTTCCTGGGCTCGCGCGCCATCGGCTGGGTCGGCGTCGTCTCGTACTCGCTCTACATCTGGCAGCAGCCGTTCTACTACTCGATCGACAAGTACGGCGCGCTGCCGATGGCGCTGGCGGCCGTGGCGGTCGCCGTCCTGAGCTTCTACCTGGTCGAGAACCCGGTCCGCGTACGCCTGAACGCGCTGCGGGCGCGGCGGCGGGCCCGGCTGGCGGCCGCCGCCGGCTGACGCTGGCGGCCGGCCCGCGTCGGGGCCGTTGCGTGCAAAAAAGCACGGCCCGCAGCCCTTGTGCTGCCCGGCCGTGCCCCCATCTGGGAGAGCCGAACCGTCCGCCTAGAATCAGGCTTGTAGCCTCCCAGGATCCCGTCATGGTCCCCCATCTCGTCACCGCGTTGACCGGCCCGATCAACGAACTCGAGCAGCGCGTGCTCGAATCGATGCCCGCCATCGAACGCTGGTTCCGGCTCGAGTGGATGGAGCACACGCCGCCCTTCTACACCTCGGTGGACATCCGCAACGCGGGCTACAAGCTGGCGCCCGTCGACACCAACCTGTTCCCGGGCGGCTTCAACAACCTCACCGAGCCCATGCTGCCGCTGGCGATCCAGGCGGCGATGGCGGCGATCGAGAAGATCTGCCCCGAGGCCAAGAACCTGCTGCTGATCCCCGAGAACCACACGCGCAACTCGTTCTACCTGACCAACGTCAAGCAGCTGGTGCGCATCTTCTCCAGCGCCGGGCTGAACGTGCGCCTGGGCTCGCTCGACCCGGCCATCACCGAGCCCACCGAGTTCCAGCTTCCCGACGGCAGCTCGCTCACGTACGAGCCGCTCGTGCGCACGCCGCGCCGCCTGGGCCTGAAGGACTTCGACCCCTGCACGGTGCTGCTGAACAACGACCTGTCGGCCGGCCTGCCCAAGATCCTCGAGAACCTCAACGAGCAGTACCTGCTGCCGCCGCTGCACGCCGGCTGGGCGGTGCGCCGCAAGACCAACCACTTCCACAGCTACGAGGAAGTGGCCAAGAAGTTCGCCAAGCTGCTGGGCATGGACCCGTGGCTGATCAACCCGATGTACTCGCATTGCGGCCAGGTGGACTGGAACGAGGGCACGGGCCTGGACTGCGTGCAGACCAACGTCGACGCGCTGCTGACCAAGATCCGCCGCAAGCACAAGGAATACGGCATCGCCGAGAAGCCCTTCGTGGTCGTCAAGGCCGACAACGGCACGTACGGCATGGGCGTGATGACGGTGCGCGACGCCAAGGAGCTCGACGAGGTCAACCGCCGCACGCGCAACAAGATGGACGTCGTCAAGGACGGCCAGCACGTCACCGAGGTCATCATCCAGGAAGGCGTGCCGACCTACGAGCGCGTCAACGAGGCCGTGGCCGAGCCGGTGGTCTACATGATCGACCGCTACGTCGTCGGCGGCTTCTACCGCATGCACGCCGAGCGCGGCAACGACGAGAACCTGAACGCCCCGGGCGCGAGCTTCGTGCCGCTCGCGTTCGCCGAGAGCTCGCACCTGCCCAGGCCGGGCGAGAAGCCGGGCGTCAGCGCGCCCAACCGCTTCTACATGTACGGCGTGATCGGGCGGCTCGCGATGCTGGCGGCCTCGTACGAACTCGAGGCGACGGATCCCGAGGCCGAGGTCTACGAGTAGGCCCCTGCCTCTCAGGGGCGGGGGTCGAGCAGCCGCTCCATCTGGTCGACGAACGCGTTGCTGCGCGCCCAGCGGTGCATCGCGTCCCATGCGTTGCGCGCGACGCGCAGGCGCGCGGGCTCGTCGGCCAGCCACTTGGCCACGACCTCGCCCAGGTCGGCGAAGTCCCAGCGGATCGGCACGTAGGTCTCGCCCGGCACGAAGACGTCGGGCTCGGTGACCATGTGCGACATGTCCGGCTTGATCAGCAGCGCGCCGGAGTAGACGGCCTCGTAGTCGCGCCAGCAGACCTCGCCGTAGCCGAACGGGCTGAAGCACATGCGGCAGTGCGCCAGCTCGCGCATGTAGGCGCGCTTGCCGACGAAGCTCTGCGGCGTCACCGACACGCCCTCGAGCCCGCGCACGCGCTCGAAGGCGAGCGTGCGCATCTTCTCGTACCAGCCGTTGCTGCCCATGCCGCCCAGGCGCGCGTGCAGGTCGTAGCGGCGCGAGCCGCCCACCGGCGCGCCCGCCACCGCGAAGAAGCGCGGCAGCATGTAGGGCGCCGTCACGAAGCTCGGGCCGACCACCAGCTTGCTGCGGAATCCGGGCGGCAGCGCGAAGTGGGTCTCGGGCAGCGGCTCGCCGAAATGATCGCCGTACCACTGCGTCAGGTTGGTGTCGCCGCGCGTCGGGCGGTCATAGGCGCCGAGGTCGCGCAAGACGTGCTTCTTGACGTACAGGTCGACGGCGTCGCCGACGGCGGCAGCGAAGCGCAGGTCGGTCGGGGCGCAGGGGTCGAGCAGCGCGACGCGCGCCTTGGGATGCTGTTCGCGCAGCAGGGCGACGATGGCGCGCTGCTGCTCGGGCGTCTGGTCGATCCAGGCCTGGAAGCACACGACGTCGGCGCCGCGCGGCGCCAGCTCCGGCTGGGCGAGCAGGGTCGCCAGGCCGATCTCGCGCACCTCGTAGCCCCAGCGGTCGTGCAGCACGTCGCGGTAGAAGTGGAACGGGTAGATCTGGCTCTGGCAGATGGCGTCCGGCCGCGACACCAGCAGCAGCCGGCGCGCCGCGCCGGGCGAGAAGTGCAGCGGGGCCGCCGGGCGGTTCCGGGCGGCGGCGCCGTGCGCCCAGGCCCAGGCACCCAGTCGAAGTCGTGCGAGGGCCAGTGATTCGGACAGGTTCATCGTCGAAGCGGAAGCGGAAGCGGAAAGGGGATCGCGCCCGCAACGCTAACAGGTCGGCGCGGGCGGCGGCCCGCGCGAGCGCCGGCCGAGGGGTGCGCCAGCAGGCATCGTGCCCGCCCCGGCGAGGCAGGGACTGACCTTGCGGGCCATTGCGCTGGCCGGGGGTCCGCCGGGACGTCGCGGCGCGGGCTTTCACCATGGCGCCGGGAGCGAGTCCCCACTAGTCTGGCTCGAGACTTCGCCGCCGCCCCCCATGACGCCACCGCCCTCGTCCTCCCTCGCCCTGCAGCGCCTGTACCACTGGGAACGCACGACGCCCGATCGCACCGTGTTCACCCAGCCCATGGGCGGCGGGCTGCTCAAGGAATTCACCTGGAAGGACATGGTCGACGAGTCGCGCCGCATGGCCGCCTTCCTGC
>DATCRO010000237.1:0-2729 GCA_036569025.1 Burkholderiaceae bacterium | reverse complement strand
ACCTCGGCGCGCTGGACGACATCGACCGGTTCAGGCCGACCTACGAACTCTGGACGATCCGCCGCGAGGCGTGGCTGCCGCCGTTCGACGTGGCACGCCGCCACGAGCGCGATCGCGACGGGTCGAGCCGGACCGAGGACTAGGGAAGCTCCGTTCCGATGCAATCGCCCGTCAGGCCGCCGACACCCTCATCGGTCGCCGTGCTGACAAGGTTCGATGAGAAGTCCCGACAGTGCGGGCGTGAATCGATCACGAAAATCGCGCTGTCGCTTCACAGGGTGCGTGGTATCGCTGCGCGGCGGAGCGGCTGTCCTCGACAACGCGCCACGGCGCAAGGCAATCCGCACCATGGCTGCATCGAACCTGAAGCTGAAGAACCTGCACGAGCTCGTGCCGCAGGACGTCGACGTCGACGCCCCGCGGCCCGCGGGCAACGCGTCCGCGCTGCTGGCGCGCTACCGCGAGGCGGGATACCTCAAGGCCGGCGTCAATCCGCTGCGCCTCGCGCGCCAAGGCGACATCGAGCCCGCGCCGCCGGCCTTCCGGCACGCCGCGCACGGCGAAGCGGATCTGCCCGGCCTGGAGGCGCGGCTGCGGCGCACCTACTGCGAGGGCCTCGCGCTGAACGCCGCGCACGTGCGCAACCATGCGCGCGTCGACTGGCTCTACGAGCGGCTCGAGGCACGCGCCGCGGCGCCGCGCGTCGCGCCGGACCAGCGCCTCGCGCTGTACGAGCTGCTGTTCGCGGCCGAGCGCCTCGAGCGCGCCATCGCGGCCGACTACCCCGCGGCCAAGCGCTTCAGCCTGGAGGGCAGCGAGTCCTACCTCGTGTTCCTGCGCGCCGCGATCGAGGCCGCGGCCACCCACGGCGCCGGGCAGGTCGTGATGGGCATGCCGCACCGCGGCCGCGTGAACGTGCTGGCCAACGTGATGGGCCTGTCGGCCGACGAGCTGCGCTCGCTGTTCACGGAGACGCCCGCGCCGCACCTGGCGGCCTGGGACATCAAGGAACACCTGGGGCTGTCGCGCCGCCTGCGCACGGACGCGGGCTGGATCGACGTGCTGCTGGCGCACAACCCGTCGCACCTGGAGAGCGTCACGCCCGTCGTCACCGGCATGGTGCGCGCGCTGCAGGAACGCGCGGCCGCGAATCCGCGCGGCCACGTCGTGCCGCTGATCGTGCACGGCGACGCCTCGTTCAGCGGCCAGGGCATCGTGACCGAGACGCTCAACCTGGCCGGCACGCGCGGCTACGGCGTGGGCGGCACCGTGCACGTCATCCTGAACAACCAGATCGGATCGACCGTGTCGAACCTGGCCGACGCGCGCTCCACGCTGAACAGCGCCGACGTCGCCCGCGCGTACGACGTGCCCGTGCTGCACGTCAACGGCGACATGCCCGAGCTCGTGGCACAGGCCGCCGAACTGGCCCTGCAATACCGCCAGCGCTTCCACGCGGACATCCTGGTCGACATCGTGGGCTACCGCCGCCACGGCCACAACGGCCATGACGACCCGCGGGTGACGCAGCCGGCGATGCAGCGCGTGGTGCGCTCGATGCCGACGGTGGTGCAACGCTATCGAGCGCAGCTGGCGCGCGAGGGCGAGCCGGCGCTGGAGCGCATCGTCGCGTGCGAGGAGCGCGTGGCCGGCGCGCAGTCGCTGCCGCTGTGCGCCGTCGACATCGCCCCCGTCGATGCCACGCCGGCCGCTGCCGCGGCGCCGCGCGTCGCGATGACCGCCGTGGCCGGCGTGCCCTTCGCCCGGCTCAAGGCGCTCGCCGACACGATGAGCGCGCCGCCGGCCAACTTCCGGCTGCACGACGACATCGTGGCGCTGGCGGCGGGCTGGCGCGAGACCGCCGCGCGGCGCGCCAACGGCGTCGACTGGTGCCTGGCCGAGACGCTGGCCTACGCGTCGGTGCTGAGCGCCGGCGCCAACGTGCGCCTGAGCGGCCTGGACATCGGCCGCGGCAGCTTCTTCCACCGCCAGTGCGTGTGGCACGACCAGGACGCGCTGGTCGACGGCGAGAAGGTGCACGTGCCGCTGCGCCACCTGGGCGAGCGCCAGGGCGTGTTCTCGGTGTTCGAGACGCCGCTGTCCGAGGAGGCGGTGCTGGGCTTCGAGTACGGCTATTCGGTGACGAGCGCCGACACCCTCGTCGCCTGGGAGGCGCAGTTCGGCGACTTCGTCAACAACGCGCAGGTGCTGATCGACCAGTTCATCGCCTCGGGCGAGGCCAAGTGGGGCTGGCGCAGCCGGCTGGCGATGCTGCTGCCGCACGGCAACGAGGGCGGCGGCCCGGAGCATTCGAGCGCCTACGTCGGCCGCTTCCTGTCGCTGTGCGCCGAGCACAACATGATCGTGTGCATGCCCAGCACGTCGGCGCAGATGTTCCACCTGCTGCGCCGGCAGGCGAGCTCGGCCAGCCCCAAGCCGCTGGTGGTGTTCACGCCCAAGGGCCAGCTGTACGGCACGAAGGCGAGCTTCTCGGCGTGGAGCGAGTTCGAGGGCGGCGGCTTCCAGGCCCTGCTCGGCGACATCGATCCCGCGCAGGCGCCGGCGGTCGAGCGCGTGGTGCTGTGCAGCGGCAAGATCCACTACGCGCTGGCGGCCGACCTTGCCGCCAGGCCGGACCCGCGCGTCGCGCTGCTGCGCGTCGAGCAGCTCTATCCGCTGCCCGCCGCCGAGATCGGCCAGCGGCTCGCGCTCCTGCCCAGGCTGGCCGA
>DATCRO010000236.1:0-3642 GCA_036569025.1 Burkholderiaceae bacterium | reverse complement strand
CGCGAGGGATCCCCCCCACGCACCCTCCCGACCGCCACACGGCGCCTGGTCCAGCCTGACGGCCACGACGCGCCAGCCGGGGTCGCAAGCGCTCAGGTCTCCGCGAGGAGCGCGTGCACGTCGCGTTCGATCTGTTCAGGCGTCGCGTCGACGCCGATGCGCACACGCGTGCGGCCGCGCGCGTCGATCACGAAGCCATCGGGCGAATGGCTCACGAGCACGTCGTTGCGGTACGTGGTGACGTCATAGCGGAAGCGGAAGGCCGCGGCCACCACGTCGGTCTGGGCCACCGAGCCGCTCAGGCCGATGAAGGCGGGATTGAATGCCTGCACGTAGCGGCCCACGAGTTCGGGCGAGTCGCGTTCCGGGTCGACCGTCGCCCAGAGCACCCGCACGCGCGAGGCCTCGTCCGGCGCAAGCCGCCGCACGGCCTCGGCCACGCGCACCAGGGTGGTGGGACACACGTCGGGGCAGCGTGTGTAGCCGAAGAACAGCAGCAGCACCTTGCCCCGGAATTCCGCGAGCCGGCGCACCCGCCCGGCGGCGTCGGGCAGGTCGAGGACGCCGCCCAGGTGCTCGCCGGAGACATCCTTGCCGCTCGAAGGCGTCGCCGCCGCGGTGCGGCCCGCGACCAGGCCGCCGGCCAACACCAACAGCGACCGCCTGCGCAGGCGGGCGGGCATGCTCGTCGCCGTCACGTCCGCTCCTTCAGCGCTTGCCGTGCGAGGGCGCGCCGGTGACGTCGCGCACCTCGGCCTGGACGGTCACCGCGCTCTCGCGCCGGTCCGCGCCGCGAAAGGTCAGCGTCAAGGGCACCTTGTCGCCGGGACGCAGCGGCACCCGCAAGCCCACCAGCATCACGTGCAGGCCGCCCGGCTCGAGCGCGACACTGCCATGGGCCGGCACCGCCAGCGCGTCGACGGGCTCCATGGTCATCATGCCGTCGACCATGGCGGTCTTGTGCACCTGCAGGCTTTCGGCCGCGGGAGACGACATCGCGACGAGCTCCGTCGCCTCGGTGCTGCGCAAGGTCATGAAGGCGCCGGTGCTGGACTGGCCGGCGACGACGCCGCGTATCCAGGGCGCCTCGACCGTCACGTCAGCGAACGCGCATGCACAGGCCGCCAGCAGGAACACCGCGGCCGCATGGCGGATGATCGATGGCATCGCTCCCTCCTTTCGAATCGCGCATCGCGCCGCGATCCAATG
Organism: Burkholderiaceae bacterium; assembly: GCA_036569025.1. Taxonomy (GTDB): domain Bacteria; phylum Pseudomonadota; class Gammaproteobacteria; order Burkholderiales; family Burkholderiaceae_C; genus Scleromatobacter. The sequence goes on along the minus strand of DATCRO010000236.1, from coordinate 2,433 downwards.
TCGTCAGGAACTTATAGCGATGGCCGCGCCGCTTGTCGATGGCGTTGATACGGTCAGACGATTCCGAGACATGCCGGACACGTCCTGCGCGGCACCCCGTCCCTCGGTCACTGATGCAGGCGCTGCATTGCGCGCGTCGCGAGGAGCACGCCGTTGACCTCGGCGCGATGTGCCGCGGGCTTGTAGGCCTCGAGCATGCGGTTCGCCTCCTGCGGCGAACGCACGTGACCCTGGCGCATCTGCGCGAGCACCTGCAGGTAACCCTGCTCGTAGGTGCGGGAGTCGTCCCGGATCGCGGTCAGCGACTGCCGATCCTCGTCGGCCAGGTTGGCCGCGCCGAGCGTGTCCAGGCTGGTCTGCATCGCGACCCGCGCCTTCTCCCATTGGTTCGCGTAGGCCTCGATCTCCGCGGGATCGGACATGTTGAGGATGGAGTCCTTCTCGTAACGGCGCTGCTCCAGCAGCATGGCCGTCATGTACTCCGCCTGCCGTCCGACGGCGAGGTCGAAGGCGGCGGCCCGCTCGGCCGCGCGGGCGGTGGACACCTGCTGCACGCCGACCACGAAGACGAGCGCCAGCGCGGCGACCGCCATGCCCTTGGCCGGCCAGGACTGCGCCCTGATCGCGCCGAACACGCCGGCCGGCGCCCTGGCCGCCGGCCGTCGCACCGGATCCGGGAGCGGCGAACCGGCCAGGGCCAGCTGCACGGCCGTCAATGCAGGCTGCATGACCGTGGCCGGCCGATGTTCCAGCCAAGCCTTGACCCGAGCCGCCTCGCGGCGCGCGGCGGCCTCGCCGTCCGGCCCTTCCTTGGGCATGCGACGCTTCTCCCCGGGCTCCGAGCAGTCGAATATGGCCTGCACGTAGCCCAGACCGGTCAGCTCGGCCACGCTGCCGGTCTCCGACTGCAGGTACTTCAGCAACTCGGTGGCAGTGAGGCAACTGGCGTCGGCATCGTGGATCGCCATCCAGTAGCCGGTGGCCATCGCCCGCGCGTGGGGGCCCGCACCGCCATCGAGGTCCCGCAGCAGATCATCGCCCGACCGGTACACGCGGCCGGCGGCCGGCATGCCGGCATGCATCGGGCGCTCGGATTCGCGATTCATGATGCCCTCCGTGTGGCCGGCTCCACCAGCCGATTGACACTGGCGGAACCGTTCAGGCAAATTCTGACCGATCGGCACTCGTCCTGCAAAGCATTTGCGTGCCTGCGCACAGCCGCGGGACAGGCAGAATCGCCAGGGCGCCCCCCCTGCGGCCCTGGGGCATTCCCGCATGATCGACGGCATGGACCCCCTCCCCACCCCTGGACAACCGCACGCGCCTTCGCGCCGCGCCGCCACGGGATGGATCCTCGCATGCGCGGGATGGCCTCTCGTCGCGCGGGCCGGCGCCGACAATGCCGTGCAAGGGGCCGTGCGGATCGGCCAGCCGCTGCGCGACGGCCCGCTCAACGGCCTCAACGGTCCGGCCCACCGGCTCTCCGACTTTCGCGGCCATCCGTTGATCATCAATGTCTGGGCCAGCTGGTGCGGGCCCTGCCGGCGGGAGATGGCGTCGCTCGAGCGCCTGGCCTGGCGTGGCGATGCCCGGGCGTTCGACATCATCGGCATCTCCACCGACGACGACCCGGCCGCGGCGAAGCGCCTGCTGGCGTCGACGAACGCCACGATCGCGCAGTTCATCGACCAGCGCCTGTACTGGGAGACCATGCTCGGCGCCTCGCAGATTCCCTTGACCGTGCTGGTCGATTCCCGAGGCACCCTGCTGCGGCGCGTGTACGGGGCGCAGGAATGGGACGGCGCCGAGGCGCAGCGGCTGATCGCCGGCACCTTCGTCGAGACCCTACGCTGAAGGCGGGCCGACCCGCCCCGGCGCTGCAGCCGCCGCCCGCGGTCGATGACGTCTTGACACGCGCGTGGCGTCGCGTGGGCGTAGCATCGGACGCCCCGCGAGTGATGCATGCTGGATGCGGCGGGCAGGGAACGCGTGGCCTCGGACGACAACAACCACCGCGATCGTGCCTTCGGGCGCGATGCGCACGCCGCCGGGACGTCGCACCGCGTCCGCCGGCGGCCCAGCCACGGCCAGCTGTTCCGTGAAGCCGCTCGCCGCGAGGCCGCGGCGCGCCATCGGGACGAGCAGCGCCTGGTCTGGGCCCTGCTGCTGTCGCTGGCGTTCCATTTCCTGCTGTTCCTGCTGCAGTTCGACGCGCCGGGGATCGGATTGCCGGGCATCACGCACCCGTTGAAGGAACGCCGGGTCCTGGTGCCGGAGCTGACGATCGTCCTGGCGCCGCGACGGGAAGACGCCGCTTCCGCGGGCGGGGCGCGCGCGGCCGACGCCGGCGCGGCCCCCGTGGCGATGACCGCGACGCAGACGCGGGACGCGGGGTGGTCGGCGACCGTCCCGGCGCCGGGCCCGGCGCCCGCC
>DATCRO010000235.1:0-4893 GCA_036569025.1 Burkholderiaceae bacterium | reverse complement strand
GCGACGTTCAGGCTGACGCTGCCGGTGGTCGCGCCTCGTCGCAGCCACGTTCCCGCGGGGCGGGGGGCCGACGCGGTCATCGCGACGGACACCGGCGCGCAGGTGCGCGTCCTCGTCGCCGACGACAACGTCGATGCCGCGGCCTCCGTCGCGATGATGCTGGAGCTCGATGGCTACGACGTCGAGATCGCGCACGACGGCCTGCAGGCGATCGCGCGCGCCGAGGCGGCGACGCCGGCCGCGATGGTGGTGGACATCGGCATGCCCGGCGCCGACGGCTACGAGGTCGCGCGCCGCGTGCGCGCCCACGCGTGGGGCCGGCACGTGCTGCTGGTCGCCACCACCGGTTGGGGCCAGCCGGAAGACAAGCAGCGCGCGCTCGAGGCGGTGATCTCGCCGCCGTGCATCTCGATCAGCGAGCGCGCCAGCGACAGCCCGATGCCCAGGCCGCCCTCCGAACGATCGAGCGTGTCGGTGGCCTGGTTGAACATCTCGAACAGGTAGGGCAGCAGCGCGCGGTCGATGCCCACGCCGTCGTCGCGGACGACGAACTCGGCCACGTCGCCGACCACCCGCACCGCGAGCTCGATGTTCCCGCCGGGGTCGGTGTACTTGGCGGCGTTGGCCAGCACGTTGGTCAGCACCTGCGACAGGCGCAGCGGATCCGCGCTCACCACCGCGCGCGGATCGGCCACCGACGCCGCAAAGCGATGCCGGCGCGCGTCGACCAGCGGGCGCACCGCCTCGACGGCGCTGTCGACGACTGACTGCAGCGTCACGTCGATGAACTTGAGCTCCAGCTTGCCGTTGGTGATGCGCGCGACGTCCAGCAGGTCGTCCAGCAGCATCGCCATCGAGCGCGACTGGCGCGCGATCATCGAGGCGCACTCGGCCACGCGCTCCGGCGCGAGCGCCACGTTGCCCAGCAGGTAGGCCGCGTTGCGGATCGGGGCCAGCGGATTGCGCAGCTCGTGCGCGAGCGTGGCCAGGAACTGGTCCTTGCGCCGGTCCGCATCGCGCAGCGCCTGCTCGGCGCGCTCGAGCGCGGCGATGCGATCGCGGATCTCGTACTGCCGGCGACGCGCGCGCAGGGCCGCCTGCACCGCATTGGCCAGCGTGCGGATCGAGGTCGGGCGATCGATCAAGGTGACGTTGCTCAGGCGGCCACAGAGGGCCGTGACGGGGGCGGGCGCGTCGCTGCGCAGGGCCAGCACGATGGGCACGTCCGACCAGGCCGGCTGTGCATCGAGCGTGCGCACGAGCCGATCGAGACCCGTGCCGGCCAGCGCCAGCTCGGTCAGGAGGATGGCGCCGACGCCGGCGTCGACCTGCTCGGCGATGCTGTCCGGGTCGGCGGCCACCTCCACCTGCACGCCCAGCGGCGCCAGCGCCTGCGCGGTGGTCTCGCCGTCGCGCCGGGTGGCCGGCGCCATGAGGACGCGAAGCTCGGCGCCGCTGGGCGTCGTGAGCATGTCCATCAGGGGGTCGCTCGCGAGGCGGCGGTGGAAGACTGTTCGGGGCTCGAGGTCTCCACGGGCGTGCCCGAGAGGATGCCGTGGAACTGCCGCAGGGGCTCGCTCAGCTGCACGCCCTTGCCATCGAAAAGCAGTTCGCGGATCGTGTGCTCGTGCGGGCCGCTGCGCTTCTTGAGCACCGAGATCGCCTTGCGCAGCTGGCCGGCGAGCTCGAAGAAGCGCGTGTAGATGACAGTGTCGGCGAGGTAGCTGGCGTCGCCCGGCGCCCCCATCTGGCCGGCGATCATGCCGGTCTGGGCGGCGATCACGAAGGTCGACACGCCGTGGTTGCCGGCGTACGAGAGCAGCTCATGCAGTTGCGCGGTCAGGTAGTGGCCGTCGACCATCGCGTTGATGTAGCCGTTGAGGCTGTCGATCACCACGATCCGCGCGCGGTCCTTCTCCACCGCGTCGCGGACCATGTGCGCGAACTCGCCGGGCGATATCTCGGCGGGGTCCACCTGGCAGATTCTGAGGGGGGCGCCCTCGCCTTCGACGGACATGCCCATGCCCCGAAGGCGGCCGGCAATGCTCTGGCGCGACTCGTCGAACGTGAACACCACGGCGTGTTCGCCGCGACGCGTCGCGGCGATCGCGTACTGCAGCGCGATGGTGGACTTGCCCGAGCCCGCGGGGCCGACGATCAGCGTGCTGGTGCCGATGTCGATGCCGCCGCCCAGCAGGCGGTCCAGCGTTTGCACGCCGCTGGCCAGGTGGACGACGTCGAAGGCCTCGCCATGGTCGGAAGCGGTCAGGCGCGGATAGACCTCCAGCCCGCCGCGCAGCAGCCGCAGGTGATGGAAGCCGGTGCGAAAGTCGCTGCCCCGGAACTTGACGACGCGCAGGTGCCGCAGGGCGCGACCGTAGACCGGCGCCTGGTGCTCCAGCGAGATGACGCCGTGCGCGATGCTCTGGAGCTGCAGGTCGGAGCCGTCGGCCGTGCGGTCGTCCAGGAACAGCGTCGTGCAGGCGCGGCCGGCGAAGAACTGCTTGAGCGCCAGGATCTGGCGCCGGTAGCGCAGCGAGTTCTGCGCCAGCAGCCGCAACTCCGACAGCGAGTCGAACACCATGCGCTTGGGCGCGTGCCGTTCGACCGCCGCGAGCACCAGGCGCGTGGTCTGGCTCAGCTCCACCTCGGACGGATGGAACATCGTCAGTTCGTTGTCGATGCCCCCGTCGCTGCCCTCCTCGCCATGGAGCTCGACGATGTGGATGCCGTCCAGCGACCAGCCGTGCGACGCCGCGCCGTCGCGCAATTCCTCCGCCGTCTCGGACAGGGTCACGTACATGGTGGGCTCGCCGCGGCGACGGCCCTCCAGCAGGAACTGCAGGGCGAGCGTGGTCTTGCCGGCGCCGGGGTTGCCGTCGATCAGGTAGAGGCGGTCGGCGATCAGGCCGCCATGGAGCACGTCGTCCAGGCCGTTGACGCCGGTCGCGGCGCGCAGAGGTTCGCGGGAGTGTGGGGTCATGTCGTCTCTCCGGCGTCATCGTGGAACGGCCATCGCTGCGCCAGGCCGGAACGACGGGCGACGGTTTGCCGGCACCCTTGGCAATCGGCGTGCGCGACAGTAGCAACTATCGAAAAGGTGACAAGGATAGCGCCTGCAGTGCCCCTCGTCTCGTCAGGCCGCCGCGTCCGCTGCCGGCACCGGCCAGGGCGCCGGCGACTTCACTTCCTTGAGCGTCAGGATCGTCTGCATCGCCTTGATGCCGGGCAGGCGGCGCACGGTCGTCATGGCGAAGTCGGCGTAGGTATCCAGGTCCTGCTTGACCACCTGCAGCAGGAAGTCCGAGCTGCCCGCGATGCTCCAGCAAGCGACGATCTCCGGCAGGCCGGCCACCGCGCGCTCGAACGCGATCGCCTCGGCCTCGCCGTGGTCGCCGATGGAGACCATCACGAACGCGAGCACGCCCCAGCCGAGGGCCCGGCGATCGAGCTTGGCCTCGTAGCCGACGATGACGCCCTCGTCTTCCAGCCGCTTGACGCGGCGCCAGGTCGGCGAGGTGGACAGGTGGACCTTCTCGGAGAGCTCGGCCACCGTCAGGCGGCCGTTGCGCTGGAGCGCGGCGAGGATGCGGGAATCGTGGGCGTCGATGTCGCGAGGCATGGGCATTCCAGTTTGTTGCCTGGATCATAGGCTTCATGCCCAACCGCGCACCTGCACAGGCATGGAAAGGCAACCTTTTCCCGACACCTCGCAATAGCATGGCCTCCACCAATCACACGAAGGGACCCGCATGCTTTCAGGCTTCACGCCGCCGTACACGCCGTCGGGCCGCTCGGCGCTCATCCCCGCCCCGCCCTGGCACTACGCGGGACAACTGCTGTCGCTGGCATTCGACGTGGACCGCGCCGCGGCGCAGTCGCTGCTGCCGGACGGCCTGGGCACCGCCACGGGCGGAGCCGCCGCGCACTTCTGCGAGTGGCAATCGACCACCGATGGCAGCGAACTGCTCGATCCGGCCTATTCGCAGTACCGCGAGTTCCTCGCGCTCGTCGAGGTCGAGCGCCAGGGCACGCGCTGCTTCTACTGCCCGTTCATCTATGTCGACCAGGACCTGTCGATGGCGCGCGGCTGGCTGCAGGGCTGGCCCAAGAAGGCCGGCAGCGTGTGGCTGACGCGCAGCTACGACCTCGAGCACCCGGCCGCCGCGCCCGCGCGCGCAGGCAGCCGCTTCGGCGCGAGCCTCGCGGTCAAGGATCGCCGGCTCGCCGAGGCCGCGTTCACGTTGACCGGCGAGGCCGCTGCGCCCATCGGCTTCCTGGCGGGGCCGAGCTACGGCCTCATCCCGACGGCCTCGGTGCTGGGTGCGCCGGATCGCGGCACGCCGACGCTGGCGCGCTCCGCGGTGCAAGGGCGCGTGCAGGGCCCGGCGCACGCGGCCACCGGCACGTTGCGCTTCCTCGAGAGCCCGCGCGACGAGCTCGCGCTGCTGCAGCCGGAGCGGGTGACGGCCGCGAGCCTGTCCACGCTGGCGATGACGATCACCGGCGCCATCGCCGGGTGACCGCCACGCGCCGTCACGCCACGTTCAGCGCCTCGACGCCCAGCATCGACGAATTGGACGCCGTCTCGTCGAACGTCCCGTGGATCGAGGCCATCATGGCGCTGTCGAGCGACAGCTCCATGTAGCGGTAGCTGGTGCGGATCGCCTGGCGCACCTGCGCGATCTCGTGCGCGCTCGGGGCGTGGCCCAGCAGCGTGGCGATGATGTCCAGCGCCTCCCACGGGTGCGTGTCGTCGTACTCGGCGTGCACCTTGAGCCAGCGCATCGCCGGCGAGCGGATCTCGTCGGGCAGCGACCGGGCGTAGGTGTCCTGCGAGCACACCACGCAGGACCACTCGCCCGTGGCGCCTTCGACGGCGTAGTTGGTGGC
>DATCRO010000234.1:0-3167 GCA_036569025.1 Burkholderiaceae bacterium | reverse complement strand
GCCGTGCTGTGGCGCGAGGATCCGGCCAGCTGGAAGGGCCACGTCGGCTTCTTCGTGCGCGAGGACGGCGACGACATCGTGCTGCTGGCCGGCAACCAGCTCGGCGCGGTGTGCGAGCAGCGCCATCCGAAGACGACCGTGTTGTCGTATCGCTGGCCGGCGGCGGCGCTCGACAACGGCCGCCAGCCGACTACGGGTAAAGCCTAGGTGTTGGCGGGCCGCCGGGGCGCGGAAGATCGGCAGCGCAGACGCGCCTCGTGACGAGGCACGCCGGTTCTTTCACAGGTCCCGAGGGCCCCGCGCCCGCCACATGAGGAGACTTCCCGTGAACGTTCCACTGTCGTTGACCGTCAACGGAAAAGCGGTCGAGGCGAGCGTCGATCCCCGCACGTTGCTGGTCCAGTTCCTGCGCGAGCAACTGCGGCTGACCGGCACCCATGTCGGCTGCGACACCGCCCAGTGCGGCGCCTGCACGGTCCACCTGGACGGGCGATCCGTGAAGTCCTGTTCGATGCTCGCCGTGCAGGCCCAGGGCCGCGCGGTGACGACCATCGAGGGCCTGGCGCCCGCGGGCGAGCTGCATCCGATGCAGGCCGCCTTCCGCGAATGCCATGGCCTGCAGTGCGGCTTCTGCACGCCCGGCATGGTGATGGCCTCGGTGCAGTTGCTCGCCGACAACCCCAAGGCGACCGAGGACGACATCCGTTGCGGCCTCGAAGGCAACCTGTGCCGCTGCACGGGATACCACAACATCGTGCGCGCGGTGCAGGCCTGCCAGTCCGGCCAGGTCGGCTCCACCACCGTCTGAAGGAGGCGTTGCCATGACCGACCTCTCGCAGCCGCCCGCCTCGCTCATCGGCCAGCCGCTCAAGCGCCGCGAGGACGCGCGCTTCCTCACCGGCGCCGGCCAGTACACGGACGACGTCGTCCTGCCGGGCCAGACCTACGCGGTGTTCGTGCGCTCGCCGTACGCGCATGCCCGCATCAAGTCCATCGACACGTCGGCGGCCCGGGCCGCGCCCGGCGTGCTCGCGGTCTTCACCGGCGCCGACCTGGCCGACGCCAAGGTCGGCGGCCTGCCCTGCGGCTGGCTCATCCACAGCCAGGACGGCTCGCCCATGAAGGAGCCGCCGCACCCGGTGCTGGCGCAGCGCAAGGTGCGCCACGTCGGCGACCAGCTGGCGCTCGTCGTCGCCGAGACGCTGCTCCAGGCCAAGGACGCGGCCGAGCTGGTGGCGGTCGACTACGAGGAATTGCCCGCGGTCGTCGACCTCAAGACCGCCGCCGGCGCTGCGTCGGCGGTGCACGACGAGGTGCCCGGCAACGTCTGCTACGACTGGTCCCATGGCGACAAGGCGGCCGTGGACGCCGCGTTCGCGCGCGCCGCGCGGGTCACGAAGCTGGAGTTCGCCAACAACCGCCTGGTGCCCAACGCGATCGAGCCGCGCGCCGCCAACGCGCAGTACACGCGTCATGACGACAGCTACACGCTGTGGGTCGCCAACCAGAACCCGCACGTCGAGCGGCTGCTGATGACGGCCTTCGTGCTGGGCCTGCCCGAGTCCAAGGTGCGCGTGATCGCGCCCGACGTGGGCGGCGGCTTCGGCTCGAAGATCTTCCTCTATCCCGAGGAGACGGCGCTGGTCTGGGCGTCCAAGCGCGTGGGCCGGCCCATCAAGTGGACGGCCGAGCGCAGCGAGTCGTTCCTGACCGACGCCCACGGCCGCGACCACCTGACGACCGCCGAACTCGCGCTGAACGAGCAGGGCGACTTCCTCGCGATGCGCGTGAAGACGACCGCCAACCTGGGCGCGTACCTGTCGACCTTCGCGTCCAGCGTGCCGACGATCCTGTACGCGACGCTGCTGGCGGGGCAGTACAGGACGCCCGCGATCCATGCCCAGGTCACCGCGGTCTTCACGAACACGGCGCCCGTCGACGCCTATCGCGGCGCCGGCCGGCCCGAGGCGACCTACGTCGTCGAGCGGCTCGTGGAGACCGCGGCGCGGGACCTCGGCATGAGCCCGGTCGACATCCGCCGACGCAACTTCATCACCGAGTTCCCGTACGCGACCCCGGTCGGCCTGACCTACGACACCGGCAACTATGCCGCCCACCTGGACCGCGCGCTGCAACTGGCGGACGTCGCCGGCTTCGCCGCGCGGCGCCAGCAGTCCCGGGCCGCGGGCAAGCTGCGGGGCCTGGGCTACAGCTGCTACATCGAGGCCTGCGGCCTGGCGCCCAGCAACATCGCGGGGGCGCTCGGCGCGCGCGCCGGCCTGTTCGAGGCGGGCGAGGTGCGCGTGCACCCGACGGGCACCGTCACCGTGTTCACCGGCTCGCACAGCCATGGCCAGGGCCACGAGACGACCTTCGCGCAGGTGGTCGCCGCGCGGCTGGGCATCCCGGTCGAGAGCGTCGAGATCGTGCACGGCGACACCGGTCGCATCCCGTTCGGCATGGGCACCTACGGCAGCCGCTCGCTGGCGGTGGGCGGCACGGCCATCGTCAAGGCGGTCGACAAGGTGATCGCCAAGGGCAGGAAGATCGCCGCGCACCTGCTGGAGGCCGCGGACTCGGACATCGAGTTCGAGAACGGCGAGTTCAAGGTGGCCGGCACCGACCGCAAGATCCCGTTCGGCCAGGTGGCGCTCACGGCCTACGTGCCGCACAACTACCCGCTCGACAAGCTCGAGCCCGGCCTGAACGAGAACGCGTTCTACGACCCGACCAACTTCACCTACCCGGCGGGCAGCTATGTCTGCGAGGTGGAGGTCGATCCGGAGACGGGCCGCACGCGCATCGACCGCTTCACCGCGGTGGACGACTTCGGCAACATCGTCAACCCGATGATCGTGCAGGGCCAGGTGCACGGCGGCATCGCGCAGGGCCTGGGCCAGGCGATGCTCGAGGGCTGCCGCTACGACCCCGAATCGGGCCAGCTGCTGACCGGCTCGTACATGGACTACTGCATGCCGCGCGCCGACGACCTGCCCAGCTACCAGGTCGACCACACCGTCACGCCGTGCACGCACAACCCGCTGGGCGTCAAGGGCTGCGGCGAGGCCGGGTTGCGGAATTTCTCGTAGCCCGCGGCCTGCGGCACCGGGAAGCTCACGGCGGTGACCAGCTCGCCCGGTTGCAGGCCGGTCTCGTACAGGCCGGTG
>DATCRO010000233.1:0-3840 GCA_036569025.1 Burkholderiaceae bacterium | reverse complement strand
GAGCGGGCATTCGGCGCCCTTCGTGATCAACGTCGACACGACGCCGCCGGCGAGGCCGGATGCCATCTCGGGCTATGCCGACAACTTCGGTGCCGTGCAGAACACGGCCAGCACGGCGGCATTCACCGACGACACCACGCCCGGTTTCAAGATCGGCTCCGTCGCGGCCGGGTTGACGCCGTCGCTGTACGTCGACGGCGCGAAGGTCGCCGCGACCTTCGACCCGAACACGGGCACGCTGATGCCTACATTCCCGCTGGCCGAAGGCGCGCACAGCATCAGCTACACGCTCACCGACGCGGCAGGCAACGAAAGCCCGCGCGCCGTCGATTTCAGGCTCGCGGTGGACACCACGCCGCCGTCGGCCCTCGATGCCTCCCAGCTGCGCGTGCTGGATCACGTCGGCCCCGTCCAGGGCCCCCTGGCTGCCGGCGCGAAGACCGACGACAGCAAGCCGGAGTACACCGGCACGGCCGATCCCGCCCAGGTCACGGCCATCAACGTCTACGACAACGGCAATCTCATCGGCAGCACCGCGGTGAACGCCGATGGCACCTGGCGATTCACGCCTGCCGTGCCCCTCGCCCTGGGCGCGCACAGCCTCGTCGCACGCCCGGTCGATGCGGCAGGCAACATCGGCCCGGCCACGCCCGCGTCGACCTTCACGCTCGTGGGCGATCCGCCGGCGGCACCCGCGATCATCGGCGTGAGCGACGACAAGGGCAGCGTCACCGGCAACGTGGCGCCCGACGCGAGCACCGACGACACCACGCCCACCCTGCGCGGCACGGGCACGGTCGGCACGGTGGTCACCGTCTATGCCGACGGCGCGGCCGTTGGCTCGACCAGCGTGGCCTCCGACGGCACCTGGAGCGTCACCACCAGCGCCCTGAACGGCGACGGCACCAAGAACCTCACCGCGCAGGCGGTCGACGGCGCAGGGCAAGTCAGCCCGCGCACCGGCGCCTATGCGATCGTGCTCGACACCACTGCACCGGCCACCCCTGCAGTGGTCACGGCCATGGACGACCAGGGGCCTGCACAGGGCGCGATCACCGCCGGCGGCGTGACAGACGACACCACGCCCACCTTCAGCGGCAGCGGCGTGAAGGCCGGCGACACCATTCGCCTGTACGACGGCGGCGCCCTCATCGGCAGCATCACGGTCGCGACCGACGGCGCCTGGAGCATCACGCCCAGCACGCCGCTGGCCAGCGGAGCGCATCGCATCACCCTGACCGTGACCGACGCCGCGGGCAACACCAGCGCCGCCAGCGCGCCGCTGGAGTTCACCGTCGACCTCGCGGACGTCGTCGTCAGCATCGAGCAGGTCGTCGACGACCAGGGCAGCATCAAGGGCAACCTCGCTCCCGGTGCCCGCACCGACGACACGACGCCCACGCTCGTGGGCAAGGCGACGGCCGGCGCGCTCGTCACCGTCAAGGAAGGCGCGACGGTCCTCGGTTCGACGACCGCCGATGCCGGCGGCAGCTGGCGTCTCACGCTTTCCGCTCAAGGCGAGGGCACGCACAGCTACACCGCCACCGCGGTGAACGCCGCGGGCAAGAAGGGCGAAGCCACCATCGACCTGACCATCGACACGACCGCCCCGGAAGTGCCGAAGATCGCCGGCGTCGGCGACGACGTGGGCCTCGTGCAGGGCGCGCTCGCCAGCGGCGCATACAGCGACGACACCACGCCCACGCTCGGCGGCAGCGGTGCCACCGCCGGCGACCTCATCAAGATCTATGACAACGGCAGCTTCCTCGGCTCCGCCACGGTGAAGGCCGACGGCAGCTGGAGCTTCACGCCGACCACGCCGCTGGCAGAGGGCGCGCACCGCTTCACCGCCACGACCACCGATTCCGTGGGCAACGAGAGCGCGCACTCGGGTTCCTTCACGGTCAACGTGGACGTCACGCCTCCGACGGCCAAGGCCGCCGTCGGCGCGATCAGCACCGACACCGGCACGAGCGCCGACGACTTCGTCACCAGCGACCGCACGCTGGTCGCGACGATCACGCTCGACTCCGCGCTGGAGCAGGGCGCCACGGTGCAGATCTCGATGGACAACGGCAGGACCTGGAGCAACGCCACGCCTGTGGGCAACAACAACTACCAGTTCGACAACACGGCCGTCTCGCTGCCCGATGGCAGCTATACCTTCCTGGCGCGCGTCGTGGATGCCGCCGGCAATGCGACCCCGTCGAGCTCGCAGGTCGTGATCATCGACAACAGCGGCCCCACCGCCGACAACGCCGTCGCGATCACCGCCTATACCGACGACGTTGCGCCCAATGTCGGCGACTACCCGAGCGGCACGAGCACGAACGACACGACGCCGGTGCTCAAGGGCACGGTCTCGGGTCTGAAGGCCGGCGACGTCGTGCAGATATTCGAGGGCGCCGTTCTGCTGGGCACGGCCACCGTGAACGGTGCCGCATGGACCTTCGCGCTGCCGGTCCTGGCCAACGGCACCGCCCACACCTACAAGGCCGTGATCGCCGATGCCGCAGGCAACAAGGGCACGGCCTCGGCGGACTTCTCGCTGAGCGTGGCCACCGCAGTGCCTTCGCAGTCCGCGCAGATCGTCGGCTTCACCGACGACCAGGCCCCGCTGACCGGCACCTTCGGATCGGGCGCCGTCACCAACGACACCTCGCCGCTGCTCAACGGCACCTTCACCGGCACGCTCAACACGGGCGACGTCATCGTCATCTATCGCAACGGCGCGCGCCTCGGTGCCGCCACCATGACCGGCGGCAGCGCCTGGACCTTCCAGGACGCGGGTCTGGTCGACAACACCAGCTACAGCTACGCCGCATTCGTCGAAGACGCAGCCGGCAACCGCGGCGGCTCCTCGGCGGCCTTCACCCTCACCATCGACCAGCGCGCGCCCAGCACGGCGCCCTCGATCGACAGCGTCACCGACGACGTCGCGCCCGTCACCGGCAGCATCGCTTCCGGCGGCACCACCAACGATGCCCGCCCCGAGCTGAAGGGCTCCGGGGCCGAGCCCAACGGCACTGTCAGGATCTACGACAGCGGCACGCTGATCGGCACCGCGACGGTGGACGACGCGGGCAAGTGGAGCTTCACGCCGGAGGCCGGCAAGGAGCTGGCCAACGGCGTCCACAGCCTCACGGCGAGCAGCGTCGATGCGGCCGGCAACGAGGGCCCGCAGTCTGTTGCGACGGCCTTCACGGTCGACACCATCGCGCCGTCGCAGTCGACGACCATCGTCTCGATCAAGGACGACCAGGGCGCGCTGCAGGGAACGGTGGCCGACGGCGGCTTCACCGACGACGTCGCGCCGCAGCTGGCCGGCACGCTCTCGGCGCCGCTGCAGGCGGGCGAGAAAGTGGTGGTGCTGCGCGACGGCGCAGTCATCGGCACCGCGACGATGACCGACGCCACCCACTGGACCTTCGACGACGCCGGCCTGAGCGACGGCCGCACCTACGCCTACACCGCACGCGTCGAGGACGCCGGCGGCAACCGCGGCGCCATCTCGGGCAGCTACGCCATCACCATCGACACCTCCGTGCCGGCGCAGAAGGCCGCGATCTCGACCGTGTTCGACAACGTCGAGCCGGTGCAGGGCGATGTCGCCAACGGCGGCACCACCAACGACTCGCAGCCGGAACTCAGGGGCACGATCACCGGCAGCCTAGCGACCAACGAGTTCGTCGCCGTCTATCGCGACGGCGTCAAGATCGGCATCGCGTCGATCTCGGGCACGAGCTGGTCCTACACCGACACCAGCGGCCTCGCCAACGCCGCGAGCTACAGCTACACGGTGCGCGTCGAAGACGCCGCCGGCAACGGCGGTGCGGCTTC
>DATCRO010000232.1:0-2911 GCA_036569025.1 Burkholderiaceae bacterium | reverse complement strand
GGCTTCGGTGCCAGGAACGACGAGTCGCCGTGATAGATGCGCCACTTGTCGTAGAGCATCAGCAACGACATCATCAGGACGACCAGCAGCAGGGTGCGGCGGAATTCGGTCATGTGGGGGTGTTGGAGAGGTTTGTCTTGTCGGCCGCGGTCGTCGCGGGCGGTGCGGAGCCGGAATCCCGGTCCAGCAGTGCGCTGAACAGGCCCGCAGATGGGGTCGCCCTGGTTCGGTTCCAAGGCATATTGTCAGGGACTTCGTCGCAGCCGCCGTGACACCACGGGTTGCAACGCAGGATGCGCCAGCCGGCCAGGCCGGTGCCGACGATCGCGCCGTGCTTGTCCAGGGCCTGCATCGCGTAGGCCGAGCACGTCGGCGTGAAGCGGCAGCTCTGGCCGACCCACGGGCTCAGCAGAAGGCGGTAGACCCGCACGAGGCCGATGAGCGCGGCACGCGGCAGCCGCCACAACGCGTTCAGGCCGCGCATGCGGGCCCCTGCGCGGAGGCGCCAGGCGCCGTCCTGGACTTCGTGCCGGGCCGCTTCTCGACTGCACCGGGCGGTCGCGGCTTGATGCGATCGCGCTCGCCGCGGACGGCCCGCTCGAACAACGCGCGCAGCTCTGCCCGCGCCGCTTCCTTCAAGGCGTCGGAGGCGGCGCTCGGGAACTGCTTCACGTCGAACGGGTTGCGCTGGCGCACCACCCACAGGCCGGGCTCGAGCTGCGAAGCACAGGCGGCGGCGATGTGGCGGATCTGACGCTTCATCAACGTGCGCGTCACGGCGCGACGCGCGTGGCGCTTGGGCACGACCAGGCCCAGCCAGCGGTCGATGCCGCCGGCCGGCGTCGGGGTTTCCACCAGCGGTTGCGGGCACTGAACGTGCGAGTCGTCCACATCGCCAAGCGCAGCATCGCCGCCACCTGTGGATAACTCTGTAGACAAGCTGGCGGTAACCGGTGCATGGCCGCGGTCGCGGGCCTCGGCATTCCCGGACCCGGCCACCTCGCCCGGCGACGGGCGGCGCAATGGCAGCGGCCGGCCCGCCAGGTGATGGACGGCGAAATGGGGGCTGCGCAGACGCATCGGCGTCGCGAGCACGCGCACGTAGTCCGCCGGCCGGACGATCCGGCCGAGCAGTGGGGAGTCGAGGTCGGCTGCGGTCATGGCCGCGGGCCGGGTGTGCCGCGAAGCGGGAATTCGACGCGGATCCGAGGCGGCGCTCCCACGGGGGAGGGCTGCGCCCGGGCATCGGCAGCGGCGCGGGCCGCTGCGCAATTCCTGATCGGCGAAGCGTTCAGTCCGGCGTCTGGAATCAGACGGCCAGACGCTTGCGACCCTTGGCGCGGCGCGCGGCGATGACGTTGCGGCCACCACGGGTCTTCATGCGGACGAGGAAGCCGTGCGTGCGGGCGCGGCGGACTTTGGAGGGCTGGTAGGTGCGCTTCATGATGGAAATTCTCCGGCGAACCCGCGATTAGAGCAGAGAAAGCCGTTGTGAGTCAACGACTTGCCACGTGCCGCCGTGCGATGCGGGGGGATTGACCGCGTGCGTCTTTCTGTGGATAACCGTGCCTTCGCGCCTGAAGTCACGGGTAGAATCGGCCGGCTTGAGAAGAACTTGTCCACAATGTCCGTAGACCTTTGGCACCGGAGTTGCGAACGCCTCGCGACCGAGCTGCCCGAACAACAATTCAGCACCTGGATCCGGCCGCTGCCGCCGGCCGACTTCACCGACGTGGGTGACGGCGCGGTCGCGCTCGTGCGCGTGCCCAACCGCTTCAAGCTCGACTGGATCCGCTCGCAGTACGGCTCGCGCATCGAGTCCGTGCTGACCGAACTCGCCGGCAAGCCGGTCAAGCTCGAGCTGGCCCTGGCCCCGCGGGAGACGCCGGCCCCGGGCCACGCCGCCGTGTCGTCGGGCGGCGGCTTCATCACCGCCACGCCGCCGCAGCGCCTGGGCACCGTGTTCAACCAGGCGCTGCCGGCGACGGCCGCCCATGACGGCGCGTCCAACGGCAACGCTGGCGTCGCCATCGCACCCGCCCAGCCGCGTCCGATGCACGCGGCCCCGGCGATGAACTCGCACCGGCTCAATCCGGCGCTGACCTTCGACACGCTGGTGGCCGGCCGCGCCAACCAGATGGCCCGCACCGCCGCGCTGCACGTGGCCGGCGCGCCGGGCGCCATGTACAACCCGCTGTTCGTCTACGGCGGCGTCGGCCTGGGCAAGACCCACCTGGTGCACGCCGTCGGCAACCAGCTGCTCAAGGACAAGCCCGACGCGCGCGTGCTCTACCTGCACGCCGAGCAGTTCATCTCCGACGTCGTCAAGAACTACCAGCGCAAGACCTTCGACGAGCTCAAGGCCAAGTACCACAACCTCGATCTGCTGCTGATCGACGACGTCCAGTTCTTCGCCGGCAAGGAGCGCACGCAGGAGGAGTTCTTCAACGCCTTCGAGGCGCTGCTCTCGCGCCGCGCGCACATCATCATGACGAGCGACACCTATCCCAAGGGTCTCGCCGACATCGACGAACGCCTGACGAGCCGCTTCGACTCGGGCCTGACGGTGGCCATCGAGCCGCCCGAGCTCGAGATGCGCGTGGCCATCCTGATCCGCAAGGCCGAGGCCGAAGCCGCCCAGATGCCCGAGGAAGTGGCGTTCTTCATCGCCAAGAACGTGCGCGCCAACGTCCGCGAGCTCGAGGGCGCGCTGCGCAAGGTGCTGGCCTATTCGCGCTTCTCCCAGAAGGAGATCAACATCGCGCTGGCACGCGAGGCGCTCAAGGACCTGCTCTCGATCCAGAACCGGCAGATCTCGGTGGAGAACATCCAGAAGACCGTCGCCGACTTCTACAAGATCAAGGTGGCCGACATGTACTCGAAGAAGCGCCCGGCGAGCATCGCCCGCCCG
>DATCRO010000231.1:0-12918 GCA_036569025.1 Burkholderiaceae bacterium | reverse complement strand
ACCAGGCCCTGCAGGTTGGCCAGAATCGCGCTCGACTGGCTGCGCGTCTGCTCGTACTGCTGGATCAGCTGCTCGAGGCGCTCGCGCGTGGCGGGCTCCTTCGTGCCCGGCAGCCGCAGGTCGGCGTTGCCCTGCAGCAGGCCGTCGGCGATCTCGCGGAAGGTGTTCAAGTCCTTGCCGAGCAGGAACACGGCTTCGGGCGACACGCCTTCGTAGGTGAGGAATTCGTTCGCGCTCTTGCCGATACGCTGCGTCAACATGACGAGCTGGCCGACGGCGGAGATCTCGGCCGCCGAGGCACCGCCCTGCAGCTTCAGGGACGACACGGTTTCCGCGGTCTCGAGCAGGTCGGACGACTGGCGATTGATGGTGCGCAGCGCCTGGCCGACCTGGGTCAGCGTCTTCTGCTGCGCCAGCACGATGCCGGAGTTCTTCTCGGCGCGATCGACCAGCGCCAGCAGCGGCTGGACGGTGTCCTGCGCGGCGCCGGGCACGGCGGTGACGACGTCGTTGCCGCTATGCAGGCCGCGCACGTCGGTGGCCAGCACCGTGCCGCTTTCCTTCACTTCCGGGAAGGCCGCCGGCGAACCGATCATGGCCTGCGAGACCGACTTCGCGAGACGCTGCGACTGCATCAGCGCCGCACCGGTGGCTTCCACCTGCTTCGCGTGGGCATTGGCCGCCGAGATGGCGCCGTAGCCGCCGACCAGCAGGCCGACGAAGCCGATGGCCGCCAGCGTGATCACGAAGCGCTGCTGGTAGCCGATCGAGCGGCGGCCGATCATCGGCAGGCCGGTGTCGTCCTCGTCGATCGCGGCGACTTCCTGCTCGGGCTCGCCGTCGTCCTGCAGGCGCGTGGGCGCCGGCTCGGCCTGGTCGGGCACCAGCGTGGAGTTCGCGTGGGCGGTGTCGACGCCTTCCAGCGGCAGGTCGATCGACAGGTTGTTCTCGGAGTGGGCGACGTGGTCGTCGTCCTGGCCGGGGCCGGCGCCGTCCAGCGGGAAGGCCGAGTGGCCCATCGCGTGGACGTCCAGGTCCAGCGTGGGCACGCCGCCGCCGGTGCCCAGCGCGTGCGTCCGGTGCTCCGCGTGGGTGCCGTCGGCCGAGTCGTGCAGCGAGTGCGCGTGCGCCTCCGCCGGATCGCCCAGGTCGACGTCGGCCAGCGCCACGTCGCGGCCGTGCTCGGAAGCGACGGGCGGATAGACGTTATCGACACTGCCCTGGGTATGGGCGCCGTGTTGCTTGAGCGCGTTACCGCTGCTTTGGTCTGACAAGTTCATCTCGCCCTCTTCACGCTAGATTTCAAATCCCAACTAATCCCGAACGGCTGCCCGACGCCTTGCTGGCCTGCCGGCGCCGCTCGCGCGGCGCGTCGTCGCTGCCGAACCCTCTGTTCAGCTCATCACATCCAGGAACGCGCCGTCGACGGCCAGCGCTCCCAGATCGATTTCCTGCCAGGACGCGCCCTGCGCATCCTTCCAGCGACCGGCCGCGAACGCGGGCCGGGCACTCACGCTCTCGGCCGGCTCGGCCTCGCGCGTCATCTGTTCCTCGCCCCGCAGGCCGGCCAGGCGGTCGACGCGCAGTGCCGCATTGACCTGCAGCGACGGGGCCATCATCACCAGCTGGCCATCGAGCGCCGACGGATCGCTGGAGGACTTGGGCGCGCGCAGGCCCAGGAAGGCCGCCATGTCGATCACGGTGTACAGGTCGCCCCGCAGCTGCGCCACCCCGGTCATCCAGGGCTTGGCGTGCGGGAGCTTCAGCAGCGCCCGCAGCGGGAAGATCTCGCCGGCCTGGGCCAGCGGCAGCAGCAGGCCGACGCCGGCGACTTCGACGGCGAGCCAGCCTCGCGCACGCGGCTGAGTCTTGGCGGCTTGCAGACGGCTTGCCAGCCGGGTTTGCAGTTCGCGCAGGGCATCTTTGTTGGCCATGGGGGTGCGTGCGAGGTGGTCGGGGTCAGATCGCCTGGCCTCAGCCGAGGGACTTGATCTTGGCCATCAGGTCGTCGGTGTCGACGGGCTTGACGACGTAGTCGCGGGCGCCCTGGCGCAGGCCCCAGACGCGGTCGGTCTCCTGCCCCTTGCTGGTGCACATGATCACGGGCACGTCGGCGTAGCGCGGGTCGCGGGTGATCGCGCGGGTCAGCTGGTAGCCGTTGGTGCCGGGCATGACGACGTCCATCAGGATCAGGTCGGGCTTGCCTTCGGCCAGGCGCTTCATCGCGTCTTCGCCATTCTCGGCGGTGCGCACGGTGAAACCGCGCTTGGCGAGCAGGTCGGAGAGAAAAGCCAATTCGGTCTTCGAATCATCGACCAGGAGAATGTGCTGGATCGGCATGGTGTGTCCTTGGAAACGCGCCTTGGTATGCGCTTTTGCTCGTTTACTTCCGTTCGCTCGTCGCGGCCGGGAATATCCGTGCGGAGAAACTCTTACTGTTCAGATCGGGCCGGGTTGTATTGGGCCACCGCACGCAGGAGCTGCTCCTTCGTGAACGGCTTGGTCAGGTAATCCTCCGACCCGACCATGCGCCCGCGCGCCTTGTCGAAAACGCCGTCCTTGGACGACAGCATGATCACCGGCACCGCGGCGAAGCGCGGGTTGCGCTTGATGATCGCGCAGGTCTGGTAGCCGTCCAGCCGCGGCATCAGGATGTCGCAGAAGATCAGGTCGGGCGTGTGGTCGTTGACCTTGGCCAGCGCGTCGAAACCGTCTTCGGCCAGCACCACTTCATGCCCTCCCTGGCGCAGGAAGATCTCGGCGCTGCGCCGGATGGTGTTGCTGTCGTCGATCACGAGCACGCGCACCGAGGGCGACGCGGGGGCGGCGGTGGAAGCCGGCGTGGCATCAGCCATTGAAAATCCCGTTCAGTTGATCCATCTGGTGCTCATCGGTCAGATGCGGACCATTTCGAAATCTTCCTTGCGTGCCCCGCATTCCGGACACGTCCAGTTCATCGGAACCTCGGCCCAGGCGGTGCCGGGGGCCAAACCAGTTTCAGCGTCGCCGGCAGCTTCGTCGTAGATCCAGCCGCAGATCAGGCACATCCAGGTTTGAGGTTCGTTCACAGTCGTTTCGCGTTCAGGGTCACTACAATCGTCTGGATTGTAGCCACGGCCCCGAGCGGTTAACGACGCGTTAAGGGCCAAACTAATCACATTTTCCGGGCAAGCTTCACAACTTGACCGGCACCGGCCATGTCAAACGACCCCCATTCCGGCGCGGAAACGCCCGACGAAATCGCCGAGGAAGCCAGCGCGCCCGCCTGCATCCTGACGTTCAACGCGAGCGATGCCAGCGGCGCGGGAGGCGTGGCGGGCGACGTCGCGACCATCGCCGCGATGGGCGCCCACGCCCTGCCCGTGGTCACCTCCGTGCTCATGCGCGACACCGCCGAGATCTTCGACCACCACGTGATCGACGCCGACGCCGTGGTCGAGCAGGCGCGCTGCATCCTCGAGGACATCACGGTCTCGGGCTTCAAGGTGGGATATCTCGGCAGTACCGACAACGTCAGTGCCGTCGCCGAAGTACTGTCGGATTATCCCGAGGTGCCGCTGGTCTCGTACCTGCCGGCGCTGTCCTTCATGGAGGACGACGACCAGGCGACCTACCTCGAAGCCTTCCGCGAGCTGATCCTGCCGGCCACCGAGGTGCTGGTGGGCAACCACAAGACGCTGACCGACTTCCTGCTGCCCGAATGGGATTCCGACCGCCCTGCCTCGCCGCGCGAGCTGGCGGTGGCCGCGGCCGAGCACGGCACCCGCTTCGTCCTGGTGACGGGCGTGATGCTCCCGGCCAAGGGCGCCGGCCAGTTCATCGACAACGTGCTGGCCTCGCCCCAGGGCGCGCTCACCGGCGAGAAGTTCGAGATGTTCGAGGCCACCTTCGTGGGCGCCGGCGACACCCTGTCGGCCGCGATGGCCGCGCTGCTGGGCGCGGCCGCCGAGCTGCAGGCCGCCGTCGGCGAGGCGCTGCAGTTCCTCGACCAGAGCCTGGACGCGGGCTTCCGCCCCGGCATGGGCGGCGTGGTGCCCGACCGCTTCTTCTGGGCGCTGCCGCCCGGCGAGGACGAGGACGGCGAGCAGACCGTGGAAGACGCGCTGTCGGACGATTCGACCGAAGTCGGAGGCTCGCGCAGTGTCCACTAATGAGCAGCTGTTCGAGCGCGCCCAGAAGGTCATCCCCGGCGGCGTGAACTCGCCCGTGCGCGCCTTCCGCGCGGTCGGCGGCACGCCGCGATTCATCGCGCGCGCCGAGGGCGCGTACGTGGTGGATGCCGAGGGCAAGCGCTATGTCGACTACATCGGCTCGTGGGGACCGATGATCCTGGGCCACGGGCATCCCGCCGTGCTCGATGCCGTGCTGAAGGCGGCGCGCGACGGCTTCAGCTTCGGCGCGCCCACCGAGCGCGAGGTCGAGCTGGCCGAGGAGATCATCCGCCACGTGCCCAGCGTCGAGCAGGTGCGCCTGGTCAGCTCGGGGACCGAGGCCTGCATGAGCGCGATCCGGCTGGCGCGCGCCGCCACCGGGCGCTCGCGCCTGGTCAAGTTCGAGGGCTGCTACCACGGCCACGCCGACGCGCTGCTGGTCAAGGCCGGCTCGGGCCTGGCCACCTTCGGCCATCCGACGTCGGCCGGCGTGCCGCCCGAGGTGGTGCAGCACAGGACCGTGCTCGACTACAACAGCATCGAGCAGCTGGAGCAGGCGTTCGCCGCGCACGGCAGCGAGCTGGCCTGCGTGATCATCGAGCCCATCGCCGGCAACATGAACTTCGTGCGCTCCGGCGTGCCGTTCATGAAGCGCCTGCGCGAGCTGTGCAGCCAGCACGGCGCGCTGTTGATCATGGACGAGGTGATGACGGGCTTTCGCGTCGCGCTCGGTGGCGCGCAGAGCCTCTATGCGCAGCAGATCCCCGGCTTCGCGCCCGACATCAGCGTGTTCGGCAAGGTGATCGGCGGCGGCATGCCGCTGGCGGCGTTCGGCGCGTCGCGCAGGATCATGGCGCAGCTGGCGCCCCTCGGCCCGGCCTACCAGGCAGGCACGTTGTCCGGCAATCCGGTCGCCACGGCCTGCGGCCTGGCCACGCTGCACGAGATCGCCAGGCCGGGCTTCCACGCCGCGCTCGGCGCCCGCACCCGCGAGGTGATGGCGGCGTTGAAGTCCGAGGCCGATGCCGCCGGCATTCCGCTCACGGTCGACAGCGAGGGCGGCCTGTTCGGCTTCTTCTTCGCCGATCGCCTGCCGCACGACTACACGACCGCCGTGGCCGTCGACAAGGAGCGCTTCAACCGCTTCTTCCACGCGATGCTGGACGGCGGCGTCTACCTGGCGCCCGCGCTGTACGAGGCCGGCTTCGTCAGCGCCGCGCACGGCCCCGCCGAGATCGAACACACGCGCCTGGCCGCCCGCGCCGCCTTCGCCGCACTCAACGCCTGACATCCCCCGTGGCCACGACCCGTCCCACCGAATACATGGGCCACCCTGCCGTGGCGCTCACCTCCGACGACGGCGCGCGCGCCACCGTCCTGCTGCACGGCGGCCACCTGGTCAGCTGGATCCCGGCCGGCGGCCAGGAGCAGCTGTACGTCTCGCCCACCAGCCGCTACGGCGAGGGCGAGGCCGTGCGCGGCGGCGTGCCGGTGATCTTCCCGCAGTTCTCCAACCGGGGCACCCTGCCCCGCCACGGCCTGCTGCGCACGCGCGGCTGGAAGCTGGTGGAGATGCCCTCGCACGGCAAGCACGCCCAGGCGGTGCTGCGCTTCGTCGCCGACGATGCCACGCGCCAGCTGTGGCCGCACGAGTTCGAGGCCGAGATGACGTTCAGCCTGATGGGCCCGCAGCTGGACATCGAGTTCCTGGTCGTCAACAACGGCGACGCACCGTTCGAGTTCACCGTCGCGCTGCATACCTACCTGCGCACCAACGACGTGCTCAAGGCCCAGCTCGAGGGGCTGCAGGGCGTGAAGTACGAGGACAACACCACTGGCCAGTGGCAGCAGCAATGGGGCGACGTCACGCAGGTGGTCGGCGAGATCGACCGCCTGTACCACGACGCGCCGGGCGAGCTGATGCTGCGCGAGATGGGCCGCAAGCTGGCCATCGCGCACGCCGACTTCACCGACGTCGTCGTCTGGAACCCCGGCCCCGACAAGGCCGCCCAGCTGAACGACCTGCCCGACGACGACTGGACGAAGATGCTGTGCGTGGAGGCGGCACGCGTCATCGATCCGGTCACCCTGCCGCCGGGCGAGGAATGGGCCGGGATGCAGACTCTGATCGCGAACTGATTCCTATCGACAAGACCGCGGCGGCGCAGCCGCCCGCGGCCGAGATCCCGGCGGCCGGGCGCGAAACGTGCATGGCCGACGCGGGACGGCAACAAGAACGAATCGTCATGCACATCCACATCCTGGGCATCTGCGGCACCTTCATGGGTGGCCTCGCGGCACTGGCACGTGAGGCCGGCCACAAGGTCACCGGCTGCGACGCCAACGTCTACCCGCCGATGAGCGACCAGCTGCGTGCGCTCGGCATCGACCTGATCGAGGGCTACGGCACCGACCAGGTGGCGATCGCGCCCGACCTGTTCGTCGTCGGCAACGCGGTCTCGCGCGGCAACCCGCTGATGGAGGCGATCCTCGACGAAGGCCTGCCGTACGCCAGCGGCCCGCAATGGCTGGCAGAGCACGTGCTGGAAGGCCGCCACGTGCTGGCCGTGGCCGGCACGCACGGCAAGACGACGACCACCGCGATGCTCGCGTGGATCCTCGAGCAGGCCGGACTGGAACCGGGCTTCCTGGTGGGCGGCGTGCCGCGCAACTTCGGCGTCTCGGCGCGGCTGGGCAAGGCGCGCACGGCCGGCGGCGCGCGGCCGCTGTTCGTCATCGAGGCCGACGAATACGACACCGCGTTCTTCGACAAGCGCAGCAAGTTCGTGCACTACCGGCCGCGCACCGCGGTGCTGAACAACCTCGAGTTCGACCACGCGGACATCTTCCCCGACCTGGCCGCCATCGAGACCCAGTTCCACCACCTCGTGCGCACGCTGCCCGCGCACGGCCGCATCGTCGTCAACGCGCGCGAGGAATCGCTGCAGCGCGTGCTCGAGCGCGGCTGCTGGAGCGAGGTGCAGCGCTTCGGCGCGCGCAAGGAAGAGCCCGGCGCGCTGCGCGCCCGCGGCGAGCCGCACGCGTTCGACGTGCTGCGCGGCTCGATGAAGATCGCCCACGTCGAATGGCACCTGCTGGGCGAGCACAACCAGATGAACGCGCTGGCCGCGATCGCCGCCGCCGAACACGTGGGCGTCGCGCCCGAGGTCGCGGCCAAGGCGCTCGCGTCGTTCGAGAACGTGGCGCGCCGGCTCGAACTCAAGGGCGAGGCGGGCGGCGTGAAGGTCTACGACGACTTCGCGCACCATCCCACGGCGATCCGCACGACCATCGACGGCCTGCGCCGCAAGGTGGGCGCGCAACGCATCCTGGCGGTGTTCGAGCCGCGCTCCAACACGATGAAGCAAGGCGCGATGAAGGCGCAGCTGCCGTGGGCGCTGGAGGAGGCCGACCTGTCGTTCTGCCACTCGGGCGGCCTGTCGTGGGACGCCGGGGAGGCGCTGGCGCCGCTGGGCGAGCAGGCCAGGGTGTGCGACACCATCGGCGCGCTGGTGGCCGCCGTCGCCAAGGCGGCCAAGCCCGGCGACCATGTGCTGTGCATGAGCAACGGCGGCTTCGGCGGCATCCACGCCAAGCTGCTGGACGCGCTGGAGAAATGACGGCCCGGCTCGCTCCGCTCCCCGCCCCCGAGGGGCTCAGGCCGGCTCGCTCGGGAGCGGCCGAGCGCTCGCCGGCCGGACAACTGACGCACCTGCTGTACCTGCACGGCTTCCGCTCCTCGCCGCAATCGGCCAAGGCGCGCTGGATGGCCGAATGGGCCGCCAGGCACCGGCCCGACCTCGTGTGGGCCTGCCCGCAGCTGCCGCCCTCGCCCGCCGCGGCGCTCGCCGACATCCGCGCCATCGTCGCCGGCTGGCCCGCGGAGCGCACCGGCGTCATCGGCAGCTCGCTGGGCGGCTTCTACGCCACCATCGTCGCCGAGATGCTCGCCTGCCGCGCGGTGCTGCTGAACCCGGCCGTCGATCCGGCACGCGACCTGGCGGCCCACATCGGCCGCCAGACGATGTACCACGCGCAGGACGAGACCTTCGACTTCCGCGCCGAGTACGTCGACGAGCTGCGCGCGATGGCGCCGCCGGCGCGTCTCGCGCATCCGGAAAACATCCTCGCGATCATCGCCAAGGGCGACGAGGTGCTGGACTGGCGCGAGATGACCGCGCGCTACGCCCACGGGCCGATCAAGCTGATCGCGGGCAGCGACCACGGCCTGACCGACTTCGAGTCGCACGCGCCGGACCTGCTGCGCCACCTCGGACTCTGACGGCGTCGGGGACAATCGACGCACCTCAACCCCGCGTTCCGTCATGCGTCTGTCCGACAAGATCGCCATCGTCACCGGCGCCGCCCAGGGCATCGGCCTGGCCACCGCCCTGAAGTTCGCCCGCGAAGGCGCCAGCGTCGTCGTCTGCGACGTGCACGACGTCGATGCCGCCGTCGCCGCGGTCAACGCCGTGTCCGTGGCAGGCGCGGCCTGCATCGGCCAGGCGGTGGACGTCACCGACCGAGCGCAGGTCGACGCGATGGTCGCGGCCGTGAAGGCGCGCTTCGGCCGCATCGACGTGCTCGTCAACAACGCGGGCATCACCCGGGACGCACGCCTGCAGAAGATGACGATCGAGCAGTTCGACGCGGTGATCGACGTCAACCTGCGCGGCGTGTTCCATTGCACGCAGGCCGTGGCCGACACGATGGTGGCGCAGGGCGCGGGCAGCATCCTCAACGCGAGTTCGGTGGTCGGCCTCTACGGCAACTTCGGCCAGACCAACTACGCCGCCACGAAGTTCGGCGTGATCGGCTTCACCAAGACCTGGAGCCGCGAGCTCGGGCCCAAGGGGGTGCGCGTCAACGCGGTGGCGCCGGGATTCGTCGAGACGCCCATCCTCGCGACCGTGCCCGACAAGGTGCTGCAGCACATGCGCGAGCAGGTGCCGCTGCACCGCCTGGGCAAGCCCGAGGAGATCGCCAATGTCTACGCCTTCCTCGCGAGCGACGAGGCGAGCTACGTCAACGGCGCCGTCATCGAGGTGTCGGGCGGGATGACCGTCTGACCTTCACGCCGCGACGCCGAACTGCCGCCGATAGGCCAGCGGACTGACGCCCGTGGCCAGCCGGAAGTGGCGGCGGAACGATTCCTCGGAGCCGAAGCCGGCCAGGGTCGAGACATGCGCCAGCGGCCGCGTGCTCGTCTCGAGCAGCTGGCGCGCGACCTCGACGCGTTCGCGCACGAGCCAGTCGACCGGCGACATGCCCAGCGACTGCTGGAACTGGCGCTGCAGCGTGCGCACGCTCATCGCCGCGCGATCGGCGAGCGAGGCAAGCGTCCAGTCCTGCGCCGGGTGCGCGCGCACGAAGTCCATCAGGCGTGCCAGGCGCGCGGCCTCGTCCTGCGGCAGCGGGCGCGCGACGAACTGCGCCTGGTCGCCGAGGCGGTGCGGCGGCACGACCAGGCGCTGCGCGACCTGGTTGGCCACGCGCGGACCGTGGTCGCGGCGCACGAGGTGCAGCATCATGTCCAGGCCCGCGGCGGAGCCGGCCGACGTCAGCAGCGGGCCCTCGTCGACGTAGATCGAATTCGGACGCACGTCGATGCGCGGATGGCGCTGCTGCAGGAGGTCCGCGTAGCGCCAGTGCGTGGTGGCGGCCTTGCCATCGAGCAGGCCCGTGGCGGCGAGCACGAACACGCCCGAGCAGATGGTGGCGATGCGCGCGCCGCGCTCGTGCGCCGCGACGAGCCGTCGCAGCAGCACGGGCGACGGCGCGACGTCCACCCCCTGCCAGCCGGGGATCACGATGGTGCCGGCGCGCGCGAGCGTCGCGAGGCCGTGCGGCACCTGCACGGAGATGCCGCCGGCCGCGCGCACCGTGCCGCGCGACTCGGCGCAGGCCGCGAAGCGGTACCAGTCGACGCCCAGCTCGGGCCGCTCGAGCGAGAACACCTCCACGGCGCAGCCGAACTCGAAGGTGCACAGGCCGTCGTAGGCGAGCGCGGCGACAAGATGGTTCTTCATGGCGCGATCTTACCGGTAGTTGTCTTTCGCGCCACTTCAACGGACGGGCCGCCACTTCGAGAATGAGGCCACACGCACCAAGGAGCCCTCATGACCTCGCCCGTCGCCACCATCCCCGCCGCCCCGTCCTCCGCCGCGCTGCCGCACTTCGAAGCCAGCCTGCAGTTCGAGACCGACTGCTGGGACGTCCACCACAGCCTCGCGACCGGCCAGCGCGACTTCGTGCTGCTGGACGTGCGCAGCGCCGAGACGTACGCGGCCGGCCACGTGCCGGGCGCGCTGCACCTGCCGCACGGCAAGATCACCGAAGGCAAGATGCGCGAGTTCCCCGAGGGCACGCTGTTCGTCACCTACTGCGCCGGACCGCACTGCAACGGCGCGACCCGCGGGGCGATCCGGCTGGCTGGTCTGGGGCGGCCGGTCAAGATCATGATCGGCGGCGTGACCGGCTGGCTGGACGAAGGATTCGCGCTCGAATCCGGGAGACAGACTGCGGCCTGAAGCGGCGACATCGCGGTATCGGCGACCCGTAGGGCGGGTCAGCCGCAGGCGCCACCCGCCGTTCACCGGCGTGCGCCCTGTCGACATGACGCGTCACGCCTGCGGCTGACCCGCCCTGCGAAGGCCGGAAATGAAACCTCCCGCAACACTGCCCAGCCCGGCCCGGTGCCCGAACTCGGCGACAATCGCCGGGTGAATTACGCTCTCTTCGATGACGCCGGCAAGTTCCTCGCCGGACGGGTGATGTCCGAGGCCGACAGCTCGATCCAGGTGGAACTCGAGTCCGGCAAGCGTGTGAAGGTCAAGTCTTCGCATGTGCTGCTGCGCTTCGAGAAGCCGCAGCCCGCGGAACTGATCGCGCAGGGCCAGGCGCTCGCGCGCGAGATCGACCTCGACCTCGCCTGGGAATTCGCCAGCGAGGCCGAATTCGGCTTCGCCGACCTGGCGCGCGACTACTTCGACGCCTCGGCCGGCCCCGTGCAGCAGGCCGCCGCCCTGTTCCGCCTGTTCGAGGCGCCGCACTACTTCCGCCGCATGGCCAAGGGCGTGTTCCGCAAGGCGCCCGAGGAGACGGTCAAGGCCGCGCTGCTGGGCATCGAGCGCAAGCGCCTGCAGGCGCTGCAGATCCAGGAATGGGCCGGCGAACTGGTGGCCGGCACGACGCCGCAGCCGATCCGCGACCAGCTCTACAAGATCCTGTTCCGTCCCGACAAGAACGCGCCCGAGTACAAGGCCGTCGTCGAGGCGTCCAAGCAGTCGCAGCGCTCGCCGCTCGACCTGCTCAAGGCCGCGGGCGCCATCACGAGCCCCTACCAGTTCCACTGGCGCCGCTTCCTGTTCGAGGAGTTCGGCAAGGGCACGGGCTTCCCGCCGCTCGAGGCGCCACCGGTCAAGGACGACTTGCCCGTGGCCGAGGTGGCCGCGTTCTCGATCGACGACTCCCAGACCACCGAGATCGACGACGCGCTGTCCGTCCGCGGCCTGGGCACCGGCACCGTCGTCTTCGGCGTGCACATCGCCGCGCCGGGCCTGGCGATCCTGCCGGACAGCCCCGTCGACAAGGTGGCGCGCGAACGCCTGTCCACGGTCTACATGCCGGGCTGGAAGATCACGATGCTGCCCGACGCCATCGTCGAGAAGTACACGCTCGCCGAAGGCCGCGACTGCCCGGCGCTGAGCCTGTACGTCACCTTCGACGAGGCCACGCTGGAGGTCAAGGGCAGCGAGACCAGGGTCGAGCGCGTGCCCATCGTGGCCAACCTGCGCCACGACAAGCTCGATGCCGTCGTCACCGAGCAGTCCCTGCTGGGCGAGGCGCCGGCCGACTACGCGTTCGCCACCGAGCTCGCGTTCACGTTCCGCCTCGCGCGCCACCTCAAGGCGCTGCGCGAGGTGGTGCGCGGCAAGCCCGAGAACTTCAACCGGCCCGACTACAACTTCCGCCTGCAGGCCGCCGACGGCCGGTCGCCCACCAGCGAGCCCGCCGGCGACGAGACGGTCACCATCACCGAACGCCGCCGTGGCGCGCCGCTGGACCTCATCGTCTCGGAGGCCATGATCCTGGCCAACAGCACCTGGGGCGGCTGGATCGCCGAGATGGGCGTGCCGGGCATCTACCGCAGCCAGGCCAGCCTCGCGCCGGGCGTCAAGGTGCGCATGGGCATCAAGCCCGCGCCGCACGCCGGCATGGGCGTGGCGCAGTACACCTGGGCGACGTCGCCGCTGCGGCGCTACGTCGACCTCGTCAACCAGTGGCAGATCATCGCGTGCGTGCGCAACGGCCGCATGGCGCCGCTGTCGGCGCCGTTCAAGCCCAAGGACGCGACGCTGTTCTCCATCATCTCGGGCTTCGACACCGCGTACTCGGCCTACAACGGCTTCCAGACCGGCATCGAGCGCTTCTGGACGCTGCGCTGGCTGCAGCAGAACGGCGTGACCGAGCTGGACGCCGCGGTGCTCAAGGACGGCCTCGTGCGGGCGAACACGCTGCCGCTGGTCTTCAAGGCCGCAGGCTGCGACAGCCTGCCGCGCGGCACGCACGTGCGGGTGCGCGTGGATGGCGTCGACCTGCTCACGCTCGACGTGCATGCCCGCCTGGTCGCGCGCCTGGACGACGAGGCCGCCACCGACGAGGCCGCCGCCGAGGACGCCGACGATGCCGAGGAGGCGAGCGCCGGCCCGCTCACGCTGGCCATCGACGTCACCGAAGAGACCCCGCCCGCCGAAGGCGCCGCCAC
>DATCRO010000230.1:0-5089 GCA_036569025.1 Burkholderiaceae bacterium | reverse complement strand
TGTACGGGCAGGAGAAGCTGCGCATGTCGGTGGTGCGCGACTTGCGCGACCGCCACGCCGCGCAGGCGCGCATCCACCACCTGGCCCACCACGATGCGCTCACCGGCCTGCCCAACCGCATGTCGTTCATGGAGCGCCTGGGCCAGCAGATCGAGCAGGCGCGCGCGGCGGGCAAGTCGCTGGCGCTGCTGTTCGTCGACCTCGACCACTTCAAGCGCGTCAACGATTCCCTGGGCCACCTGATCGGCGACAAGCTGCTGCGGACCGTGGCCGCGCGCATCTCGGCCAGCCTGCGCACCAACGACGTCGTCGCCCGCTTCGGCGGCGACGAGTTCATCGTACTGCTGGACGACGCGGGCCGCGACGACGTGGCGCAGGTGGCGCAGAAGCTGCTGCGCGCCATCGAGCTGCCGGTCGAGGCCGAGGGGCGCGACCTGTCGGTGACGCCGTCGGTGGGCGTGGCCCTGTTCCCGCACGACGGCCAGACACCCACCGAGCTGATCAAGAACGCCGACACGGCGATGTACATCGCCAAGTCGCGCGGCCGCGCCAACTGCCAGTTCTTCGACCCGGCCGTCGCCAGCGCCGCCTACGACGCGCTGGTGCTCGAGAGCCAGCTCACGCAGGCGCTGCAACGCGAGGAGTTCGTGCTGCACTTCCAGCCGCAGGTGCGCGCCCGCGACGGCGCGCTGGCGGGCATCGAGGCGCTGATCCGCTGGATGCATCCCGAGCGCGGCATGCTGCGGCCCGACGCGTTCATCGCGCTGGCCGAGCAGCAGCGCGTGATGCTGCCGATCAGCCAGTGGGTGTTGCGCAGCGCGGCGCGCGCGGCGCTGCAGTGGCGTTCGCAGGGGCTGATCGAGGTGCCCATCGCCGTCAACCTCTCGAGCATGCAATTCCGCGCCAACGGCTTCGTCGACGCGGTGGCCCAGGTGCTGCGCGAGGAAGGCGTGCCCGGGCAGTGGCTGGAGCTGGAGCTCACCGAGCGCATGCTCATGGACGACCTGGACGACGTCAAGCGCACGCTGCAGCAGCTCAAGGCGCTGGGCATGCGCGTGTCGGTCGACGACTTCGGCACCGGCTACTCGTCGCTCGCGCACCTGAAGGAGTTGCCGATCGACGGCATGAAGATCGACCGCTCGTTCGTGCGCGACCTGCCGCACCAGCGCGGCTCGGTGGCCATCGCGCGCGCCGTGGTGCAGATGGCCCAGGGCCTGCAGCTGACGGTGGTGGCCGAAGGCGTCGAGAACGAGGAGCAGCGGCGCTTCCTCGTCGACCACGGCTGCGACCTGCTGCAGGGCGAGCTGATCAGCCTGCCGCTGCCGGCCGACGACCTGGCGCGCTGGATCGTGCAGCACCAGGCGGCGCTGAGCGCCTGAGCGCCCTACTTGGCGGCCAGCATCAGCCGCACGATCGGCCGCGCCGGCCTGCGCCGGGCCACCTCCTCGAAGCCGGCCGCGTCGAACAGCGTCTTGGAGCCGAACCACGGCGCGTCGCTCGCGGACGGGTGCGACCTGTCGACCGGGTAGGCCTCCAGCAGCCGCACGCCGCGCCGGCGCGCCCAGCGGATCGCGCCGGCCAGCAGGTCGCGCGCGACGCCCCGCTTGCGATGTTCCGACGGCACCACGAAGCACACGATGGACCACACGGGCTGGTCGTCGACGGCCTTCATGGTCGGCGAGCGCGCGAGCTTGGCATAGTCCGCGCGCGGGCCCAGCGAGATCCAGCCCACCGGCACGCCGTCGCGATAGCCGATCAGGCCCGGCGGCGGATCGTCGCCCGCCATCGCCTTCAGCGCCTGCTTGCTGCGCTCTCGCTGTTCGTCGCCGGGCCGCGTGAAGCCGGTCTCCTTGCCGCTGACGCGGTAGTACATGCACCAGCAGCCGCGCGCGACCGAGCAGCCGCGGGCCTCGAAGATCGCCTCGAGGTCGGGCCAGCGCTCGGGCGTGAGGGGCTGGACGTCGAATCGGGTCATGGGCTCAGCACCCCGCCACGCATTTGCCGCCGGCGTCGAACGACATCGTCCTGCCCGACAACGGCACATGCACCGGCACCTGCACGGCCTTGATGAACGCCTCGGTCTTGCTGCCCTCGCGCACCTTGCCGTCGACGGTGCCGACCTCGTTGGCGTGCGAGGGGATCACCGACGCCGGCTTGACGAGGTCGTCGATGACGTAGGCGGCCTCGGCGGGACCGGTGGTGAAGCCGTCGCCGATGTTCATGACGGCCAGCTTCGCATGGTAGTAGTCGCGGATGACCAGTTGCTGATCGGCGAGGATGCCCGTGTCGCCGGACAGCCAGGCGACCAGCCCGTTGCTGAAGCGCAGCACGTAGCCGGTGGCCGGCCCGACGTCGCCGGCGATGCCCGCGGCCTTCATCGCGTCGCCCGCGGCGCCGCCGACGTAGGCCGGGTCGACGCCGTTGCTGTGCAGCGCCGCGACCGTCGCGATCTTCACGCCGCCCACCGTGACGCTGCCGCCGAAGCGCGCCAGGATCGAGTTGGCCGGATCGCCGCCGCCCTTCTTCAGGCGCGCGGCGAAGAACGGCGGCATCTCGCTGCCCGTCACGATCTTGGCCTTCTTGGCGAGCGCGATGTCGACGACGTTGGAGTCGGGCGTGGGCACCGAGACGTCGGGCTTGGCGCAGGTGCCCGCACCCGCCGCCTTGATGTGCGCCTCGCCGAGGTGATCGTTGTGCATGTGGCTCAGCAGCACGACGTCGATGCGACCGAGACGCGGATCGCCGCCGCCGGCCACCGTGTGGCCCGGATCGTAGAGCAGGCGCGTGCCGTCGGGATCCTCGAAGACGAGGGCGCGATCCTGCGCGCAGAACTCGCCGTCGATGCCGCCGATCGGCGTGACCTTGACGTCCTGCGCCGATGCGGCGCCGGTGAAGACGGCGCACAGCGCGCCCGCGGCTGCGGTCCGGCAAAAGCGTGTCGACATGGGACTCCCCTGGCTGACGTGTGCGGCCCGCGCCGTTCGCGCGCGTGGCGACGCGCGATCTTACGGCGCCCGGCGCGGTCGCGCAGGCGCTCAGCGCGGCCGCGCGGCCATGCGCGCGAACGCGCACGGCGCGCGCCGCGCGCGCCACGCGCGCAGGACGTCGGCCGCGAGTCGCTCCGCAGGCGCGGCGGTGGTGTCGACGTCGACGTCGTACGCGCACAAGCCGTGCGTGCTCGCATCGTCCTCGCGCGCCGAGCCGACGCGCCGGTCGCAGCGTGCCTGCTCGCGCCGCTCCAGTTCGGGCAGCGGGCAGCGCACGCCCACGCAGAAGACGTCGAACGGGGCGAGCAGGTCGACGAGCAGGCGCATCCAGTCGCCCGTCTCGACGATGTGCTCGACGATCAGGTCGTTGCCGGCATCGGCGAGCGCCGGCAGGCTGCGATGGAAGCCCTCGAAGAACGCGGGTCGCATGGCCTGCCAGTCGAACTCGCCCGAGGACAGGCGCTCGCGCGGCAGGACGCCCGCGGCGAGCCAGTGGTCGATCGACCAGTGCCAGAACGGCGAGTCCAGCTGCGCCTGCAGCGCCCGCGCGAGCGTGGACTTGCCGGCGCTCGACGCGCCGTTCAGGAAGATGATGCGCCCCGGTTGCATCGGCCGCGCGTCAGGCCGCGGCGATCGCCGAGATCGACACCTTGACGCCCGGGATGCGGGTCGGGAACTTCGCGCCCGAGCGCGCCGGGGGGTTGGACGGGAACCAGCGCAGGTACTCCTCGTTCATGCCGGCCCAGTCGTCCTCGTCGGCCAGCACGATGTTCACGCTGGCGATCCGGTCCATCGAGCTGCCCGCCGCCTCGAGGATGGCGGCGACGTTGGCCAGGCTCTGGCGCACCTGCTCCTGGATCGTCGTGCCCACGATCGCGCCGGTGGCCGGATCGTGTGGCGCGGTGCCGGACACGAAGACGAGGCCGGCTGCCTTGACGGCCTGGCTGTAGGTGGCGGGCGGCTTGGGCGCCTTGTCGGTGAAGACGATCTCGCGGGGCATGGACGACTCCTCGGATGGCCCGGCGCCGCATCGATCGAGCCGGGAATGCCCAATGTGCCGTCGCCGCCGCCCGGCCGCAAGAGGTCGATGACCGATGCGCGCCGCGGAGGATCAGAGCAGCCGCACGATGCGGTCCGCCATGCGGTCGGCCGCGCCCTTGTGCGTCGCCGCGAAGGCCAGCGCGCGCGTGCTCGCGAGGTCCTGCAGCTCGCTGCCGATCACCTGCAGCGCGCGGCGCAGCGCGTGCGCCATGTCGGGCTCCTGCCAGGCCGCGCCTGCGAGCGCGGCCTGCCTGGCGGCCTCGGCGAAGTTGAACGTGGACGGCCCCATCACGATCGGGCAGCCGCAGGCCGCGGCCTCGATCAGGTTGTGGCCGCCGAGCGCCATGAAGCTGCCGCCCAGCAGCGCGACGTCCGACGCGGCGTAGTACTGCGGCATCTCGCCGAGCGAATCGCCCAGCCAGGCGTCGACCTTCAGCGCCGCCGGCGGCGGCGCCTCGCCCCAGCTGCTGCGGCGCGCGACGCGCAGGCCGTTGGCCACCAGCAGCGCCTCCACCTCGTCGAAACGCTGCGGATGGCGCGGCACCACGATCAGGAATGGCGGGCGGCCCTGGATGCGGCCCCACTCGCGCATCAGCTCGGCCTCCTCGCCCTCGCGCGTGATCGCGGCCAGCACCACCGGCCGGCCGATCTGCGCGTGCCAGCGCTTGCCGCGCGACAGCAGCGCCGGCGCGGGCCGCACGTCGAACTTCAGGTTGCCCGACAGCGCGACGCGCCGGGCGCCGGCCTCGCGCAGGCGCTCGGCGTCGTCCTCGGTCTGGGCCAGGACATCGTCGACGGCCGCCGCCGCCGGACGCATCAGCGCGGCGAAGCGCTCGCCCTGGCGCGCGCTCTTCTCCGACAGCCGGGCGTTGGCCAGCACCATCGGCACGCCGCGCTCCTCGGCGCCGTGCAGCAGGTTGGGCCAGATCTCGGTCTCCATCAGCACGCCCAGCGCGGGCCGCGTGCGCAAGAGGAAGCGGCGCACGGCGCCGGGCGTGTCCAGCGGCAGCCACGACTGGCGGTCGCCATGGCGCATCAGGGCCTGGCCGGCGTCGCGGCCG
>DATCRO010000229.1:0-6376 GCA_036569025.1 Burkholderiaceae bacterium | reverse complement strand
CTCGGGCAGCGAGCTGAGCTGCACCGTCCACGTGTGCCCCGCCAGCGTGACGTATTCCTGCGCCTGGAAGCGCGCGTGGGCGATCTGCTCGTCGCCGGCGCCGACGCCGTCGCCGTCGGAGCGGTACATCAGCGAGGCCGCGCCGGTGTCGGCGCCGTCGTGCACGCGCACCACCAGGCCGGGACTCTGCTCGCCGTAGAGCGTCGACATGAGGTCGCCGACGCGGAACGCCGCGCGCACCCAGCCGATCGCGTTGGCACGCCGCTCGGCCACCGAATTGACCGAGGCCCCCTTGCGATACACCGCCAGGTAGATCAGGCAGCCCGGCTTGGGCTCGGCGCCGGCGTCCGCGCGCAGCTGCACCAGCGCCGTCAGCGTCGCGTTGCCGGAGTCGCGCGCCTGCAGCATCGCCGCGCGCCGCGTCGCGTCGGACAGCGAGTCCAGGCCGACCACCTTGCGGTTGGCCACGCTGTCGGGCGCGACGAGGATGATGGGCGCGTACAGGTCGCGCACGCCGTCGGGCCGCACGGTGAACTCCGAGCGCCCCGTCATGCGCTGGTGGCCGACGAAGTCCGCCAGCTCCTGCGGGCCGACCAGCATCGAGAACGCCACGCTCTGCAGGCCCGCCGCGTCGGGGCCGGCCATCACCGTGTCGACGTAGGCCTCGAAGCCGAGCCGGTCGATGCCCACGTCGGCAGACAGCAGGCCCTGCACGCCCCGCAGCATCTGCTCGTAGTTGGCGATGCGCTGCTCGATGCGCCCGGCCGCCTGGCGCGCGTTGGCGTCGAACACGGCGCGCAGCCGCGCCTGCTCGTTGTCGCGCTCGTGCACGCACAGCCCGATGGTGAACGCGAGCATGATCGCGCCGACGAACAGCGCGATCAGGGGAGGCAGGGCGCGTTTCACGAAGACCGGCCCCGTCGTCCTAGAACTGCGTCATCTGGCGCGCCAGGTCGACGGGGAAGTACTTCTCGAAGATGCGGCGCATCGTGCCGTCGCTGCGCATCGACTGGATGATGTCGCGCCACGCCTGCTGCTCGGCGGGCGCGAGCGACTTGCGCGACATCACCAGCCCGTGCGGCACGGGCGGGTCGCCGAAGTCGAGGATGGCCGTCTGCGCCTTGAGCTGCGCGCCGGCGATGGCGGGGAAATCGAACGGCTCGATGATCATCGCCTGGATGCCGTCGTCCAGCAGGATCGTGTAGAGCGGGTCGAGGCTGCCCGCGTAGGTGACGCGATCCTGCGCCTCGAGCGCGTCGACGAACGCGTTGGCCTGCTCGCCGTAGCGGAAGCTGCGGATGAGCCCCACGCGCAGCGCGCGCTTGCGGCGGAACTCGGCCACGCTGCGCACGTCGGCGTCGCGCCGAACGAGCAGGTAGTATTTGTTGGACACGTACCAGGCGAAGGTGGCGAACCGGTCGCGCTGCGCGTTGGCGATGCCCGACAGCGTGAAGTCCAGGGCCCCCGACTCGATCAGCTGCCAGATGCGGGCGCGCGGCAGCATGGTCAGCGTCAGGCGGCAGCCGCTGCGGCGCGACATCTCGTCGGCGACGTCCTTGTCGATGCCCTCGCCCGTCTGGCTCGCGTACAGCAGGCCATGCTCGTGCAGGCCCAGCGTCAGGGGACGCGAGCAGTCCGGCAGGCGCGGCGCGGCGGCTGGCGTGACCGTCGACGGGGGCGCCGGGATCGGCGCGTCGGGCGGCGGCGGCGCATCGGGCACCGCCGCGCGGACGGCCGTCGCCAACGCGAGCACCAGCCCCACGAGCGGATGGCGCAGGCGGCGTCGACGCGGGGACGACCGGAGACGGGCGCGGAAGGGCATGTCGATGCGGTGACCCTGGAAGCGGCGGGGACGCCGGGACTCCCTGTAACCGGCGCAACGCCGATGTTACAGACGACCCGCCCATTGGAACACGCGCATTCCCCGAGCTTCGTGCTTTGCCCCACACCGGTCGGGCGTTGCGCAACACGGGTGGGTTCGCGCCGCCCCCTCTGGTTCGCGCCTGTGCGGCGGGCGCGAAGGGCGCTCAGGTCGGGATGTGCTCCAGCATCGCCGACGGCGCGAAGTCCACCGCGCCTTCGGGCTTGTTGCCGAGGAACCAGTCATGCAGCGACTCGGCGGCCATCGGGCGGGCGAAGTAGAAGCCCTGCATCTCGTCGCAGTTCATGCCGATCAGGATGTCGCGCTGTCCGGCGGTCTCCACGCCCTCGGCCACCACCTTCAGGCCCAGCGCGTGCGCCAGGTTGACGACGGCGCTGACGATGGCCAGCGCGTCCTTGCTGGTCTCGATGTCGTTGATGAAGCTGCGATCGATCTTGAGCTGCGCCGCGGGCAGCTGGCGCAGGTTGATCAGGCACGAGTAGCCGGTGCCGAAGTCGTCGATGGAGATGAACACGCCGATGCGCGCGAGGCCGTCGAACACGCGCTGCAGCGTGTCCGGGTCGCCCATGGCCACCGATTCGGTCACCTCGCACAGCAGCTGCGACGGGTCGAGCCCGTGGCGCTTGAGCGCCGCCTCGATGCGATCGACGAGATCGTCCTGGCGCAGCTGGTGCACCGACAGGTTGATCGCGACGCGCGTGCGCATGCCTTCGTCGGCCCATTCGTGCAGCTGGCGGCAGACCTCGTCGATCACCCAGTTGCCGATCTCGTTGATCAGGCCGAAGCGCTCGGCGATCGGGATGAAGACCACCGGGCTGACGTTGCCGCGCTCGGGATGGGTCCAGCGCAGCAGCGCCTCGACGCCGCGGATCTGGCCGGTGGTCGAGTCGATCTTGGGCTGGTAGTGCAGCTTGAGCTGGCCGCGCTCGATGGCCATGCGCAGCTCGCTGTGCAGGTTCAGGCGCTCGGCGCCGGCCTCGTCCATGCGTGGCTCGAACACGGCGCGCGTGTTGCCGCCGGCGCGCTTGGCCGCGTACATCGCGGCGTCGGCGCGCGTCACGAGCTGCTCGCGCTGGCCGTGGTCGGGGTAGACCACCACGCCGATGGACGCCGACACGTGCACGCGGCGGCCGTCCACCTCGAACGCGCGCGCCAACCGCCTGACGAGGCGGTCGGCCAGCGCGGACGCGTCCGCCACGCCGCCCAGGCCCTCGGCCAGCAGCAGGAACTCGTCGCCGCCGATGCGGGCCACCGTATCGTTGTCGCGGCCCGTCACGCGCAGGCGGCGCGCGGCCTCCTGCAGCACCTGGTCGCCGGCGGCGTGCCCCAGGACGTCGTTGACCGGCTTGAAGCCGTCGAGGTCGACGAACAGTACCGCGAAGCACGGCACCTCGCGCGCGCCGGCGGCCTTGCTCGCCGCCGCCGCGGCGCGGTCGCGGCGCTTGCAGGCCTGCGCGAGGCGGTCCTCGAACAGCACGCGGTTGGGCAGGCCCGTCAGCGGGTCGGTCAGCGCGCGCTGCTTGAGCGCCTCGTTGGCCGCCTGCAGTTCGTCATTGGCGGTCTTCAGCGATGCCGCCAGGCGCACGGTGCGACCTTCCATGCGCGCGTCGACGGTCGAGGCGTACAGGGTCATCGTCAACAGCATCAGCGACGAAACGGTCACGAGCATGCCCAGGCGCTCGCCGTTCAGGCCGCCGGCGCTCAGGCAGACCGCGTCGCTCGGAAATCCCGCCGCCCCCATGCCGGTGTAGTGCATGCCGCAGACCGCCGCGCCGAGCACCAGCGCCGCCACCAACTGCCAGACGGGGCTTCGCTTGCCGCCGCGAAACCACTTGAAGACGTTGAGGGCGACCGCGGAGGCACTCACCGCGATCAACGCCGACGCGCCAACCAGCGGCCAGTTCCAGACGATGCCCGGCGTCATCTGGAGCGCCGCCATGCCGGAATAGTGCATGGTGCAGATGCCCACGCCCATCGCGACGGCGCCGCCGGCGAGGTGCCGCCAGGCCATGTCATGCCGCATGACGGCACCCAGCGCCACTGCCGAGACCGACACGCCCGCGAGCCAGGAGATCGCCGTCATGCCCGCCGTGTAGCCGAGCGTGATCGGCAGGCTGAACGCGAGCATGCCGATGAAATGCATGCTCCAGATGCCGGTGCCCATCGCGATCGATCCGCTGGCCCACCAGCGCCGTGCCAGCCGGCGATCGGACGTGCGCACCCGGGAGGTCAGGTCCAACGCGACGTACGATGCGAAACTGGCGATGAAGAACGACGCAGCGACCACGCGCAGGTCGTACGACGGTGTGAGGAAAGTCACGCCCAGATCCCCCGGAGCTTGGAACACGCGGCACCGGTCGGCGCGCTATCGTCAGTGTCGACGGGATTCCGCTCGGCTTTAAGCCCCGCATGAGCCTGGCGGAAGGAGGAAGTCACGGCGCGGGCCGGCATTTCTGTCGCCGGCGCCGCCGATGCGCCGCACCGTGCGGTTCGCCGGCCTCAGGGCGTGCGCCAATCGATCTTGAGGAACGCGCGCGGCCCGAAGCGCGACGAGTTCGACGGGTCGAATTCGACGTGCCGGCGGCCCAGGTCCTGCGCCAGCAGGCTCAGCTCCAGGTCCGGCCGCGGCGACCACGCCAGGCGCGCGTCGACCACCGTGTAGGCCGGCACCGCCGGCGCGGGCAGCGCGGCGACGTGGCGCAGCGTCAGGTCGACGTCGACGTTGCGCGCCGGACGCAGGGTCGAGCGCAGCTGGATCTGGCGACGCGGATCGTCGCCGAGGTTGGCCACCGAGTTCGGGCCCGCGTTGCCGGCGGCGCGCAGCGCCTCGCGCAGCTCCGTCCAGCCCAGGGACACGCGCCAGTCGCGCGCGAGGTCGGCGCTGGCGGTCAGCTCCATGCCGGTGGTCTCGCCCCACGCGAGGTTCTCCACCGGCGTCGGCGCGTCGTGGCCCGCGCGAAGGCGGCTGTAGTCGGTGTGGAACAGCGCGACGGAATAGCCGAATCCCGAGGGCTGCTGCCCGCGCAGGCCCACCTCGAAGACGTGTGCGATCTCCGACTGGAAATTCTCGCCCCGGTCGATCAGGTATGGCGGCGTGGAAGGAATCTGGATGTCGCGATCCAGCCGCGCCGGCGCGCGCACGGCGCGCGAGGCCAGGGCCCACATCGACCCGGCCGGGCCCAGGTCCCACACCGTGCGCAAGGTCGGCAGCAGCTCGGTGCCGGTGTACACGTTGGTCTCGATCCTCGCGCCGGCGATGACGCGCAGGCGCTGCGTGACGCGGAAGTCGTCGCGCAAGAACGCGTTGGCCCAGCGCAGCTGGCGCGCGCGGGGCGTGAAGCCGACGATGGGCGTCGGGTCGGTCTCGTCGATGGCGTGGCGATAGCCGAATCCCCAGATGCAGCGATGGTCGGGACCCAGCGCCGGCTCGTGGTTGAACTGCAGGTCGAGCGTGCGCGCGTGGTCGTGGAAATCGACGACGTCGTCGCGGCCCGCCTGGTCGAACCAGGCCTGCAGTTGCCAGTTCGCGCCGTCGCCCTCGTCGTGGCGCCAGCGCGCGAGCAGGTTCGCGCCGGTCAGCTGCGCCGAGGCCGGGGCATGGCCATCGCCGCCGGCCTGGTAGAGGTCGCCCTGCACCGTCCAGGCGTCGGCCGGGCGTCCGCCGTCCACCCGGAAACCCGCTTGCTGGCGATCCTGGTGGTCGTCGCCGGAGGCGCCGGACTGCAGCGTCGTCCGGCCGCGGTCGGACTGCATCGCGTACACGCGCCAGGCCGCGTCGCCGAGCTTGCCGCCGTAGCGCAGCGTCGCCTCGTTGGCCGTCGCGCCCGCGAAGCCGGATGCGAGCACGCCCGGCGTAGCCTGCGCCGATCGCGTGATGACGTTGATCACCCCGTTGACCGCGTTCGCGCCCCACAGCGCGCCGCCGGTGCCGTTGACCACCTCGATGCGCTCGACGTCGGCCAGCGGCACCTGCTGGGCATCCCAGAACACGCCCGAGAACAGCGGCGAGTACACGGTGCGCCCGTCGATCATCACCAGCAGCTTGTTGCCGATGGCGTTGTTGAACCCGCGCGCGCTGATGGCGTACTGCGTGGCGTTGATGCGCGCCACCTGCAGCGTCGGCGCCAGGCGCAGCGCCTCGGGCAGGCTCGTGGCCGACGAGCGCCGGATGTCTTCGGCCGTGATGACGAAGACCGACGCCGCGGCATCCTGCACCGGTTCGGGCCGCCCGCTGACGGATGTGACGGGGACGCGGCCCAGCTCCTCGATGCCGAGGTCGCCCAGGTCGGGCGCGTCACCCTGCGCAAGCACGGTGCGGGCCGCAAGCGCGAGCGCCGCAGCCGCGGCCCGGGGTGTCGTCCGGCGTGGCATGGTTTGTCGATTCTTCGTCATGATCCCTCCATTCCCAGCGCGTCCCCGAGCGCCTCGATCAATACCCCTGGCGGTACGGGCTTGACGAAGTGGCGGTCGAAGCCGGACGCCGTCGCGCGCTCC
>DATCRO010000228.1:0-7061 GCA_036569025.1 Burkholderiaceae bacterium | reverse complement strand
TTCCGGCCCGGCAGGGTACACGGCGGCCCTTTATGCGGCCCGCGCCAACCTCAAGCCGATGCTGGTCACCGGCCTGGCCCAGGGCGGACAGCTGATGACGACCACCGAGGTGGACAACTGGCCGGCCGACGTCGCCGGCGTGCAGGGCCCCGACCTGATGGCCCGTTTCCTGGCCCACGCCGAGCGTTTCGACACCAGGATCGTGTTCGACCACGTCAACAAGGTCGATTTGAGCCAGCGCCCGTTCAGGCTGACCGGCGACTCGGGCACCTACACCTGCGACGCCCTGATCATCGCCACCGGCGCCTCGGCCAAGTACCTGGGCCTGCCGTCCGAGGAGGCGTTCATGGGCCGCGGCGTCAGCGGCTGCGCCACCTGCGACGGGTTCTTCTACCGCGGCGAGGAAGTCTGCGTGGTCGGCGGCGGCAACACGGCCGTCGAGGAGGCGCTGTACCTGTCCAACATCGCCCGCAAGGTGCACCTGATCCACCGCCGCGCCAAGTTCCGCGCCGAGGCGGTGATGATCGACAAGCTGATGCACAAGGCCCAGGAAGGCAAGATCCAGCTGCACCTGGACCAGACCCTGGACGAGGTGCTGGGCGACCAGACCGGGGTCACCGGCGTGCGCACGAAGTCCGTCGAGGGCGAGGCCTACGCCGAGATCCCGGTCAAGGGCTGCTTCATCGCCATCGGCCACCACCCCAACACCGACATCTTCCAGGGCCACCTGGACATGAAGGACGGCTACATCCTCACCCGGACCGGCAGCGAGGGCTTCGCCACCCAGACCAGCGTCCCGGGCGTCTTCGCCGCCGGCGACGTGCAGGACCACGTGTACCGCCAGGCGATCACCTCGGCCGGCACCGGCTGCATGGCCGCGCTGGATGCCCAGCGCTTCCTCGAATCGCTGAGCTGAAGCCGATCGGCCAGGGGCTGCCGCGTTCCGGCAGGCCTGCGTTTGGCGATCAACGCCATTTGGGGTAGAATCCGCAGTTCCCTTGGAAGCCAGCCGCCCTCTTGGCGTATGTGCAGGCTTTCCAACCCGGTGCGCATTGGGCGCCCGGTCGAATCAAGGAGAGCTTCATGGCTCGTGTCTGCCAAGTGACGGGTAAGCACCCGATGACGGGAAACAACGTTTCCCACGCCAACAACCGCACCAAGCGCCGTTTCCTGCCGAACCTGCAGAACCGCCGCATCTGGGTCGAGAGCGAGAACCGTTTCGTGCGCCTGCGCATCACGACGGCCGCGCTGCGACTGATCGACAAGAACGGCATCGACGCCGTCCTCGCCGACCTGCGCGCCAAGGGCGAACTCTAAACATCACCGGAGATACACACCATGGCTGCCAAGGGTGGACGCGAAAAGATCAAGCTGGAATCGACCGCGGGTACGGGTCATTTCTACACCACGAACAAGAACAAGAAGACGACGCCTGAAAAGCTCGAGTTCATGAAGTTCGATCCGAAGGCGCGCAAG
The DNA here is from genome assembly GCA_036569025.1 of Burkholderiaceae bacterium. GTDB lineage: Bacteria > Pseudomonadota > Gammaproteobacteria > Burkholderiales > Burkholderiaceae_C > Scleromatobacter. The sequence goes on along the minus strand of DATCRO010000228.1, from coordinate 5,585 downwards.
CACGTCCTGTACAAGGAAATCAAGCTGCGCTGAGCTTGCCGGAGCCTGCGACGCGACGCCGCGCTCCGAAGTCGCGAAAGCCGCCTCCGGGCGGCTTTTTCGTTTCCGGACGCCGGATGCGCCCGCCGTATCCCCCATCCGGGCCCTTGCGGTCTCGGCGTCGATCCGGGATCCTCCTGTCCTTGCCGCCGCGCGCACGCGTCGGCACGACAGGGAGAACATCGAATGCCATCGACCGGATTTGCGGACGAATACCGCCTGTGCCGCGAGACGCTGGAAGGCCAGGACTTCGGCGGCGCCTTGCCCGGCCTGCTCGATCTTGCCAAGGCGCTCGGCGCCGAAGGCCCCGAGCTGAACTTCTACGGCAAGGTCAGTCACTTCCGCGAGGTCGCGCTGAAGTTCAAGGAAGCCGACAAGATCATGGAGGCCGCGGGCGTTCCCGCCACGGGTCTCGTGAAGGACGATGCCGTGAAGATGGCCGCCAGCCTCAAGATGCTGCGCCATCTCTACCTCGCCGGCGCGCGCGGCAGCCAGCAGGTGTGGGTCGTCTCCACGCCGAGTTCGTATGCCAAGTTCGCCTCCGACGAACTGCTGGACGTCAAGGCCGACGCCACCAAGGTCAAGGCCAAGCTCGCCGACGTCACGGAGCAGTTCTCCGAGGAAACGAAGGACCACCTGGCCGCGGCGATGCAGCTCGGGCTCAGCTGGTGCGAGTCGGCCAAGGTGGTGCTGGGCAACGCCGCGTCGACGCCGGCGTCGCGCGCGATCGTCGAACGCTGGTTCGCCGCGTCGGACACGGCCGCCACGGACGTCGACAAGACGATCGCCGCCCTGCTCGCCGGCTTCAAGAAGATCGCGTTCGCGCTGAACCACAATCAGGTGGTGATCACTGACATGCCCATGTATCGCAGCGACGCGAAGAAGAACACGGTCGAGGCGTTCGTTCGCCGCACGGACGGCAAGTTCGAGCGCCCGCGCACCATCTACATCGAGAAGGCGCTGTTCGAGAACTACGACATCTCGGTGCTGCACGACATGAAGAAGAACTGGGCCCGGGTGCTGGTCCACGAGTGCACGCACACCGAGGTCGGCACGCAGGACAACGGCTATGCCTTCCGGGGCATCGGGCCGGGCGCGAAGATCGCGGCCGACAAGGCTGCGACCAACGCCGACTCGTGGGCCTTCTTCGCGGCGGACTGCGCCGGCGCCCTGACCGACGGCGAGCGTCTACGCGCGCTCGGCGGCACCGGCGGCAAGCTGGTCAAGCAGGCCAAGAACTGGAATTGAGCAACCCCTTGTCCCGCGTCGACGCCGCGCGCCGCGCCCTGCTCCGAGTCGCCGCGGCGACCGCGGTGGCGGGCGTGGCCGGCTGCGCGGCGCCGGGCCAACCCAAGGAGAAACGGATGTCCGACGACGACATGAGCTTCAGCCGCATCGGTCCGCCCGATGTCGACCCGGTCGAGTTCGAAGGCCGCAGGTACGAGCAGATCATCAACGGCCAGGACGAGCACCTCGACCAGCGCACCGGCTACCTCGCCGTCACCGACGTCGCCACCGGCAAGCGCCTGGCGGCGGTCAAGGTGTACGCGGTCGCGTTCGATCGCGACATCGAGGCCGACGTGCAGGACGTGTTCTTCGTCCACCTCGAGCTGCAGGCCGCGGAGCGCCGCCTGCTGGTGGAGAACGAACACGGCCAGCGCTTCTACGTGGCCCTCGACGGCTACGCCGTGACCGCGGCGCCTTGAGGCCGGTCCGGGCAGGCCGCTGGAGGCGGCCCGTGGTCGGAAACATCTCTTGCATGACGACACCGCCGCGGGCGCGCGACCTGCCGCGCCGCGCGATCCCTTGTTCCCCGATGGAGTCGTCCAGATGCAGATCCGCTCTCTTGCCCGTCTTGTCGCGCTGTGCGCGGCCACCGTGCCGCTGCTGGCCCTCGCCCAGGTCACCCAGAAACCCGACGGCCAGTGGCGGTCGCTGTTCACCGCCGGCGCGAGCATCGCCACCGGCAACACGGACGCCAAGAGCGCCTCGCTCGGCGCCGACATCATCAAGCTGACCGACAGCGACAAGTGGGCCGTCAACGGCGCGGCGCAGTACGCGCGCAGCAACGGCGCCACCACGGCCAACCACGTCGGCGGCAGCACGATCTACGCGAGCGACTTCACGCCCCAGTGGTTCGGCTTCGGCGAGCTCGACCTGCTGCACGACGTGCCCAGCGACCTGTCGCTGCGCACGACGCTCGGCTCGGGCATCGGCTACCACGTGGTCAAGAAGCCCGACCAGAGCTTCGACCTGTCCGCCGGCCTCGCCTACACGATGGATCGCTTCCGGCACCCGCAGGTGATCGAGGACGAGACCCGCAGCCGCTACGACCACGCCGAGCTGCTGCTGGCCGAGGAGTCGAACAACAAGCTCAGCGACACGACCACGTTCAAGCAGAAGCTGACCGTCTATCCCAACCTGCGCCACACCGGCGACGTGCGCACGGTGTTCGATGCCGGCCTGTCGGTGGCGATGACCAAGCAGCTGGCGCTGACGGCCACGCTGTCGCATCGCTATGACAGCCGGCCCGGCCAGGGCCTGGGGCGCAACGACACGCTGTTCGTGACCGGCGTGTCGCTTCGCTTCGATTGAGCGCCGCGCACCCGCCGGCCCGCGCGCGCGTGACGCACGCGACGCGCATGAAAAAGCCGCCTCGCGGGCGGCTCTGGCTCGCTGTCGTGTCGACGCTCAGTTCTTGCGGCGACGCGACAGGCCGATGATGCCGGCCAGGCCCGCCAGCAGGAACGCGTACGACGAGGGTTCCGGCACCGGGATGATGTCGTTGACCTGGACGTTGTCCAGCTGGTAGTTGTTGCTCCAGAGGGAGAACGAGCGGACGCCCGTCAGGTCGAACGTGAACGTCTGCAGGCCGATCTGGTCCGCCGGCGTCAGCGTCTCGTGGTGCGCGCCCGTGGCGTCGACGTAGCGGAAGTCGACGTTGCCGCCCGAGGCGTCGTTCCAGGAATTGGCCAGGTCGAACGAGGTCAGCGTGAACGTGCCGCCGGCGCCGGCCGGGGACACGAAGATGCCGTAGTCACCCTCGAACTCCTGGTGCAGCGTGGCGCCGTCCGGGTCGGCGTTGAACGGGCTTTCCAGGCCGTACGCATACAGCGTGTAGCCGTTGGAGCGCACGGTGGCCGCGAACGACATGCCCTGCTCGGTATACGTGTCGCCGGTGTAGGCCCAGATGCCCGGATTCGTCAGCGAATCGAACGTGACCGTGGCCGCGCCCGCAACGCCGGCCGTGGCCAGCAGGGCCGCCGCGGCGGCGCACTTCAGTGCATTGATGGTCATCACTCCCCCATTTGTCGGTGCGTCGGGGTGGTTCCCCGTCTGCTCGACCGAGTGTACTGACAACGCTGCATCCTGGCGTTGCCCAAAAATGGGGTGTTTCCGGCGGCCGCGGCCGCCGGAAGGCGCCCCCGCAACGCAGGGGCGTGGTGGGCGCTTACTTGAGCGCCTTGTAGCGCACGCGCTTCGGACGCGCGCCTTCCTCGCCGAGGCGCTTCTTCTTGTCGGCCTCGTACTCCTGGTAGTTGCCGTCGAAGAACACCCACTGCGAATCGCCTTCGCAGGCGAGGATGTGGGTGGCGATGCGGTCGAGGAACCAGCGGTCGTGGCTGATCACCATGATCGAGCCGGCGAATTCCAGCAGCGCGTCTTCCAGCGCGCGCAGGGTTTCGACGTCGAGGTCGTTGGACGGTTCGTCCAGCATCAGGACGTTGCCGCCCTGGATCAGCGTCTTGGCCAGGTGCAGGCGGCCGCGCTCGCCGCCGGACAGCTGTCCGACGAGCTTCTGCTGGTCGTTGCCCTTGAAGTTGAAGCGGCCGATGTAGGCGCGCGACGGCATCACGAACTTGCCGACCGTCAGGTTGTCGAGGCCGCCGGAGACGTCCTCCCACACGGTCTTGGCGTCCTGCAGCTCGCTGCGGGACTGGTCGACGAAGGCCATCTTCACGGTCTTGCCGATGGACACCGTGCCCGAATCGGGCTGTTCCTTGCCGGCGATCATGCGGAACAGCGTCGACTTGCCGGCGCCGTTCGGGCCGATGATGCCGACGATGGCGCCCGCGGGCACCTTGAAGCTGAGGTTGTCGATCAGCTGGCGGTCACCGAAGCCCTTGCTGACGTTCGTGAACTCGATGACCTCGTTGCCCAGGCGGTCCGCCACGGGGATGAAGATCTCGTTGGTCTCGTTGCGCTTCTGGTAGTCGAAGTCCGACAGTTCCTCGAAGCGCGCCATGCGGGCCTTGGACTTGGCCTGCCGACCCTTGGGGTTCTGGCGCACCCACTCGAGTTCCTTCTTCATCGCCTTGGTGCGCGCGTCCTCGGTCTTCTGCTCCTGCTCCAGGCGCTGCTCCTTCTGCAGCAGCCACTCCGAGTAGTTGCCCTTGTACGGGATGCCGCGGCCGCGGTCCAGTTCCAGGATCCACTCGGCGGCGTTGTCCAGGAAGTAGCGATCGTGGGTGATGGCCACGACGGTGCCGCCGAAGCGCTGCAGGAACTGCTCCAGCCAGTCCACGGATTCGGCGTCCAGGTGGTTGGTGGGTTCGTCGAGCAGCAGCATGTCGGGCTTGGACAGCAGCAGGCGGCACAGCGCCACGCGGCGCTTCTCGCCGCCGGACAGGTTGCCGACGACGGCGTCCCACGCCGGCAGGCGCAGCGCGTCGGCGGCGATCTCGAGCTGGTGCTCGACGTTGTCGGAACCGGCCGACGAGATGATGGCCTCGAGCTCGGCCTGCTCCGCGGCCAGCTTGTCGAAGTCGGCGTCCTCGTTGCCGTACTCGATGTAGACCTCCTCGAGGCGCTTCTTGGCGGCCAGCACGCCGCCCATGCCCTCTTCCACCGACTGGCGCACGGTCTGGTCGGGGTTGAGCTGCGGCTCCTGCGGCAGGTAGCCGATGTTCAGGCCGGGCATCGGGGTCGCCTCGCCCTCGAACTCCTTGTCGACGCCGGCCATGATCTTGAGCAGCGTGGACTTGCCCGAGCCGTTCAGGCCGAGCACGCCGATCTTGGCGCCGGGGAAGAAGCTCAAGGACACGCCCTTGAGGATCTCTCGCTTCGGCGGAACGATCTTGCCGAGGCGATTCATCGTGAATACGTACTGTGCCATCTGGGTGACCTGCGAAAGAGATGGGGAAGGAGGTGCGGAAAGCGCGGGCGGCGCCGGACTTCCCAATGCACGCGGCCCGGAAACTCGCATGGCGCGAATCACCGGGCCGGCAGGCGAGGCAGCCGCGGGCCGCTCGCCGATCAGAGCATTTTACTTGCTCGGACGGATCACGAGGTAATTGGCCGAATCCCCGCGCCGCACGAGCACGGCGATGGACTTGGACTTGTCGAGCTTGGCCACCGTCGCGACGAACTGCTTGGCCGAGCTGACCGGCACGTTGCCGATCTGCAGGATGACGTCGCCCTCCTGCACGCCGGCGCGCGCGGCCGCCCCCTCGACGCTGTCCACGCGCACGCCCGACTTGACATGCAGGCGCGCCCGCTCGGCGTCGCTCAGGTCGACCACCTTCAGGCCGAGCGTGGCCTTGGTG
>DATCRO010000227.1:0-2132 GCA_036569025.1 Burkholderiaceae bacterium | reverse complement strand
GGCGAAGATGGCGGCAGCGCCCTGAAGCCGCCGGAGGGATCTGGCCTCTCCTTCGTCCGCGGCGCCAGGCCGAACGCAGGAGCCCGAGCCGATCGCGGACGCAGGACAGGCCTGCCCCCTGCGCGCGATCCCGCTCAGTCCTCCAGATCCTTCGGAATCGCCCCCGGCGTCCACCACTCCGACAGCACCATCGCTGCCAGGTCGCTGCTGGCGGAGCCGGGGCCGTGGGCGAGCGCATCCAGGAAGCGCAGCACCACCGTCTCCTGCGCCTTGTCCAGCGAGCCCAGGCGCGGCGGATCGCGGTCGGGCGGCCGGAACGAGGTCAGCAGGGCATCGGTGACGTCGCTGGGCCGGTCGATGTGGCGCAGCGCGTACTCCATCATGAACGGCAGGTAGTGGCGCCAGGAGGCGGCGTCCAGGTAGCCGCTGCCCCAGGGGTGGGCCTCGAGGTACTCGTCGGAGACGGCGTCCACCAGCACGTCGAACGGCGGGGCGGGCTGGTCGGCATCGAGCGCGTCGCCACCGCGCAGCGTCATCGGCGGGAAGGCGGTGCCTTCGCTGGAGAACGCCGCGAAGATCTCGGCGATGAGGTCGGTGTAGGGCATGGGCGGCTCGGGCGCGCGGGAGGATGACGGTACTGTCGCACAACCTCGCCGGCGCGGTCACCGCGCCCCGAGTCACCGAGTTGGAGAGCTCGCTCGACCGCGCGCCGCAAGGACATTGCCGCCGACTTAAAATCGGGCTTCAACGACACCCACGCATGGCCTTCTCCCTCGAACGCGCTTCCTGCCGGCTCAACACCGCCTACGGCGACTTCCAGATGCACGGATTCAAGGATCTTGCGTCCGGACTCGAGCACGTCGCGCTGTGCCTCGGCGACATCGCCTCGCCGCCGCCCGTGCTCACCCGCATGCACTCCGAATGCCTGACCGGCGACGCGTTCGGCAGCTGCCATTGCGACTGCGGCCCGCAGTTGCGCGGCGCGCTGCAGGCGATCGCCAAGGAGGGCCGCGGCATCGTGCTGTACCTGCGCCAGGAAGGCCGCGGCATCGGCCTGCTGAACAAGATCCGCGCCTACGCGCTGCAGGAACAGGGGGCCGACACGCTGGACGCCAACCGCCTGCTGGGCCTGCCGGCCGACGCGCGCGACTACGGCATCGCCGCGGCGATGCTGTCCGAACTGGGCGCGACGTCGATCCGCCTGATGACCAACAACCCGACCAAGATCGACAGCCTGCAGGCGCACGGCATCACGATCGCCGAGCGCGTGCCGCTGCAGGTCGGGCGCAACCGCAGGAACGGCGCCTACCTCGACACCAAGGCCCATCGAATGGGCCACCTGTTCGACGTGCTGCGCGAGCCCAGCGACGAATAGGATCAGGCCGCCGCGGCGGCCGTCGTGCAGCACTCCAGCGCGCGCTCGCGCACCTGGTTGCGGCCGCGGTGCTTGGCATCGTACAGCGCGAGGTCGGCCGCGCGCAGCAGGTCGGCCGGCCGGGAATCGCGCGCGTCGCACATGGCGGCCAGGCCGATGCTGACCGACACCGGCGCCGGCAGCGTCGTGTCGGGCCGCGCGTGCAGCGACTCCACCTGCCGCCGCACACGCTCGGCCACCACGGCGGCGCCGGCGATGTCGCAGGACGGCAGGATCACGACGAACTCCTCGCCGCCGTAGCGCGCCAGGAAGTCGCCCGGGCGCAGGCCGGCGTCGCGCACCGCGCCCACGACGGCGCGCAGGCAGGCATCGCCCGCCGGGTGGCCGAACCGGTCGTTGAAGGCCTTGAAGTGGTCGACGTCGATCAGCAGCAGCGCCAGGTGCGCGGCCGCATCCTGCACGCCTTCGCTGTTGCGGCGCATCGCCGCGCGGCGCGCGCGCTCATGCTCGGCGAACAGCACGTCGTCGAAGTGGCGGCGGTTGAACGCGCCGGTCAGGCCGTCCTCGATGGCCAGGCGCTGCAAGCGCGCGTTGGCCTCCTGCAGTTGCCGGGCCATCGCCTTCAGCGCCAGCAGCAGCATGCCGCACTCGTCGTCGGAAGTGCGCGGCAGCGGCGCATCCAGCTGCCCGCTGCCGACCGCCGACGCGAACAGCACGGCCTGCTTCAGCGGCCGCGTGATGCTCAGGGTCAGCTGCC
>DATCRO010000226.1:0-5187 GCA_036569025.1 Burkholderiaceae bacterium | reverse complement strand
GGATGACATTTGGTGGGCGAACGCGGCGACAGTGCGTCGCACGGAGCACACGCCGCGTCATCGCGGATGACGGCGTTGCGTCAACTCCACGGCGATGCGGCCTGATCCGCGACGACGCCACTTCCCTCAATAGATCGCCGTGACGCCCAGCCCCCAGTGGCTGGCCTCGACGTCGTCGCCGCCGTACTGCTCGAAGCGCTCGTAGACGTAGCGTCCCTCCAGCAGCACGTGCGGGATCAGCTGGTAGCCCACGCCCATCACCAGGGCCGGCATGGAGCTGAGCTTGTCGGACGTGCGGCCGCCGGGGCCGCTGAAGCGCGGACGCAGCGAGTAGCGCCCGCCCGCGCCGATGCGCAGCTTGTCGTTGAGCGGGTACCAGAACGTGGCCTCCAGCGGGAAGCGCGAGAAGTGCTCGCTGGCGCCGTTGCTGGCGGTCATGCCGGACGTCACGTGGATGCCGGCCGTCACGCGCAGCGCGAGGCCGTTCGGGTCGACGGGGAACTCCGCGCCGGCGAAGGCCTCGTAGCGGCCGCCCAGGCTGCCGGTGACGGTCGTGCCGTCCGGATTCGTGAAGAAGCCGGGAGTCTTGCCGGCGCTGCCGGTGACCAGCACACCGGCCACCGGGCGGATGCGGGCCGGCGCCGCCGCCTCGGGGGTGGTGCCCTCGGCGGGCGAGGGCGCGGCCAGCGCCGGGGCGGCGCAGGCGAAGGCGGCCGCCAGCGCGAGGGCAGGGGCCGGGCGGCGGAGCGCGGTCGGGAAAGTGAGGCGTGTCATCGGGACGGTTCCTGGCTGGTCGGGGCGCGCGTGCGTGCGCCCACCCGGGCGCGCGAGGCGCCGACAAGCCGGAAAGGTCGCGACGGAAGCCGGCTGGCGCGCCGGCGGGCCACACCCGGCGGGCGGGCGGGCGGCGGCGCGGGCAGCGCGGCGGGACGTCGGGCCGGCGGCGCCTGCGATCTTACCGGGCTCCGGGCAAGCGCCGGCGCGCGCCGCCGCGCGGCGTCAGAAGTAGTAGTTGAAGCCGATGCCGCCGTGGCTGCCGTCGATCGTGTAGTCGACCGGCGTGACGCCGTCGGCGGCGACGCCCTTGATCTTGTACTTCTCGTTGACGTAGCGCAGCTGCAGGCCCATCGACGGGGTGATCAGCCACTCGCCCATCAGGATGCCGCCCAGGTGCGAGTTGAAGTCCGCGTTGCCGACGTAGCCGGCGCCGTCGCTGGTGAACTTGGCCGACGCGGCGTAGCGCAGGCCGGCGCCCAGGCGGAACTGCGGGGCCACGTTGAACAGCGCGATGCCTTCGATCGGCCAGCGCGAGAAGCGCTGGTTGCCGTTGCGGGCGCCGGCGCTGTCGACGTGGTAGCCGAAGGTGCCCTGGAAGCCGAACGGCGAGCCCTTCTCGTGGTACTCGAGGCCGCCGTAGAACTGGACGAGGCCGCCGGCGGTGATGTCGACGGAGTCGCCGTTGGTGTATTCGACGGACGACAGCTTGTCGCCGCCGCCGGTGAGGGCGATGCCGACGAGCGGGTGGAACGGGTTGTCGCTGTCCAGGCCGGCGTGGGCGAGCGTGGGGACGAGCGCGGCGGCCGCGAGGGCCAGCTGGGCGATGATGGGCTTCATGTGATCTCTTTCGGATGCTTGGTTGACAAGCGGCGCCGAGGCCTCCCGTGCGCCGTGCCGCCTGCCCGGCTCGCGTGGTGCGAGCGGTCGCGGCCCGCGAATGTTAGCGAGCGACCGTTGCGACCCTGCAGGCACCGTCGCGGCGATCCCACACTCGCCGAGAGACGAAATCTCGCGCTCCGTGGAGGACTTGGCGGCTGGCGGACAATCCGGGCATGTCCGAATCCGATGTCGCCGCCACCCTCGATGCCCTCGGCGCCGCCGCCCGCGCCGCCGCCTCGCGCATGGCCGCGTCGCCGCGCGCCAGGCGCGACGCCGCGCTGCGCGCGCTTGCGGCGCGCCTGCGCGAGGCCGTCGCGGAGCTGGAGTCGGCCAACGCCCAGGACCTGGACGCGGCCGCCGCCAACGGCGTCACCGGCCCGCTGCTCGATCGCCTGCGCCTGGATGCGCACGCGCTCGACACCGTCATCGCCGGCTGCCTGCAGCTGGCCGAGATGCCCGACCCGATCGGCGAGATCACCGGCGTCGCGCAGCGCCCCAGCGGCATCCGCGTGGGCCGCATGCGCGTGCCGCTGGGCGTGTTCGGCATGATCTACGAGAGCCGCCCCAACGTCACGATCGAGGCGGCGTCGCTGGCCATCAAGAGCGGCAACGCGTGCATCCTGCGGGGCGGCTCGGAGGCGATCCGGTCCAACGTCGCGCTGTGGCGCTGCGTGCAGCGCGCGCTCGCCGACGCCGGCCTGCCCGAGGCCGCGGTGCAGCTGGTCGAGACGACCGACCGCGCCGCCGTGGGTCGCCTCGTCGCGATGCCCGAGTTCGTCGACGTCATCATCCCGCGCGGCGGCCGGGGCCTGATCGAGCGCGTGGCGCGCGAGGCCCGCGTGCCGGTCATCAAGCACCTGGACGGCAACTGCCACACCTACGTCGACGAACGCGTCGACCTCGAGCTGGCCGTGCGCGTCACCGACAACGCCAAGACCCAGAAGTACAGCCCGTGCAACGCCACCGAGTCGCTGGTGGTTCACGCCGCGCAGGCCGGGGCGTTCCTGCCGCGCATCGGCGCCGTGTTCGCGGCCAAGGGCGTCGAGATGCGCGGCGACGCGCGCGCCCTCGCGGCGCTCAAGGACGTGCCTGGCGCGAAGCTCGTGCCCGCGCGCGACAGCGACTGGGGCGAGGAGTACCTGGCGCCCATCGTCAGCATCCGCGTCGTCGATTCGCTGGACGAGGCCATCGCCCACATCAACACCCACGGCTCGCACCACACCGACGCCATCCTCACCACCGACCACCCGAACGCGATGCGCTTCCTGCGCGAGGTCGATTCGGCCAGCGTCATGGTCAACGCCAGCACGCGCTTCGCCGACGGGTTCGAGTACGGACTCGGCGCGGAGATCGGCATCTCCACCGACAAGTTCCACGCCCGCGGCCCGGTCGGCCTGGAGGGCCTGACCTCGCAGAAGTGGATCGTGCTGGGCGAGGGCGAAGTGCGCGGCTGAGCGCCATGAAGCCGTGAATGGATCCGGCGCGCCGATCGGGCGTGCGCGATTCGTTCAAGGCGTCTTACCGCAGCAGGATGCGCACGCTGCGCAGCTGCGTCGCCTGCAGGATCGAGAAGGCGTGGAAGTCGGCTGCGAGCGCGCCGGCGGCGCTGTCGATCGCGCGCAGCGTCACGTCGCAGCGCGCGACCGCGGCGGGCGGGAAGCTGTCCTGGTCCCACTCCAGGCTCGCCAGGAAGGCCCGCACGTCGAACTGGAAGTTCGCGCCGCTCGCGTCCACCTGCCCGAACGACCGGCCGTCGGGCACGCGGTTGCTCGTCTGATTGCCGTTGGCATCGGTGCACACGAAGGTGGTGCTGAAGGCGCCCACGTCCAGCGCACGCGTGACCGTGATCGGCACGGCGGCGGCGCCAATGGGGAAGACCTGGTCCATGCCCGGCGTCGCGAACTCGAACGGCGCGGGCAGCGTCACCTGGCTGGTGACGGTGCCGCCGGCGCGGCGCAGCTGGAACTGATAGTCGCGCGCGGTGGTCGGCTGCGGCGCGATGTCGGCCAGATAGGGCTGCCCCAGCGTGAGCAGGTCCAGCAGGAAGTCCCACGCGCCTTCGCGCGACAGGGCCATGCGGGTCTGGCGGTCCCCGTCGACGAACCACAGCGTGTCGCCCTCGAGCTCGACGTTGTGGAAGATCGAGCCGTCGGTGTTGAAGCCGGCCTGCGCCTGGGTGCGGGTGCCGTCGTCGACCACGTACAGGTAGGCGGTGATCGCGCCGGTGGAGAGGGTGTCGGACGGCACGCACGGACCGGCGCAGTTCAGGCGCACGTCAGGCGAGGTGCCGCCCGGGTCGGGCACGACGCCGCCGCCGCAGGACACCAGCGCGGCCAGCAGGCCCAGGGCGGCGAGGCTCGCGGCCGGGCGACTGGCCTGTCGAGCAGGGTGCATCGCGAACTCCTCGGGCGGCCCGATGCCGCGCGCGGTCCGCATTCTGGGACGCCCCCGCGTCCGGCGCGACCCCTTGCCTGGAGGGCGCGGCGGGCACGTTCCCGATCCGCGGCGGCGCCTCGCCAATCCGGCGACAATGGCCCGCACGACCCGCACCCACGCCCCTTTCCATGATCGATCCCCGCAGCGCCCTGGTGCTCTTTTCCGGTGGCCAGGACTCCACCGCCTGCCTCGCCTGGGCGCTCGCGCGTCACGCGCGCGTGGAGACGATCGGCTTTGACTACGGCCAGCGCCACCGCATCGAGCTCGAGTGCCGCGCCGGCGTGCGCGAGGGCCTGGCCGCGCTGGACCCGGACTGGGCCGCGCGCCTGGGCGACGACCACCTGCTCGACCTGTCGCTGCTGGGCCAGGTCTCCGACACCGCGCTGACGTCCGACCGCGCGATCGAGTTCCAGGCCAATGGCCTGCCCAACACGTTCGTCCCCGGGCGCAACCTGCTGTTCCTCGGCTTCGCGGCCACCGTGGCCTACCGGCGCGGCGCGTCGGTGCTGGTGGGCGGCATGTGCGAGACCGACTTCTCGGGCTATCCCGACTGCCGCGACAACACGCTCAAGGCGATGCAGGTCGCCCTCAGCCTGGGGCTGGCGGCGCCGATGACGATCGAGACGCCGCTGATGTTCCTCACCAAGGCGCAGACCTGGGCGCTGACGCGCTCGCTGGGCGGCGACGCGCTCAACGAGCTCATCGTCGACAAGACCCACACCTGCTACCTGGGCGAGCGCGGCGCGCGCCACGCCTGGGGCCATGGCTGCGGGACGTGCCCGGCCTGCCAGCTGCGCGCCGCGGGCCACGCCGGCTTCCTGGCGAGCCTGGCCGACGACGCATGACCTCGCACTGGCTGTTCCAGCTCGTGGTGCTGGCGGTGCTGCTCGCCTGGGTGGTGGGCGCGTACAACCGCATGGTGCGCCTGCGCACGGCCATCGTCTCTGCCTGGGAGCAGATCGTCGCGGCGCTGGTCAAGCGCAGCGAGGCGATGGCCGCGGTGGTGGAGGCGGTGCGCGAGCCGCTGGTCTCCGAGGCCGCGACGCTGCAGGCGCTGGCCGAGGCCGACGCGAAGCAACGCACGGCGGCCGACGG
>DATCRO010000225.1:0-3374 GCA_036569025.1 Burkholderiaceae bacterium | reverse complement strand
CGGCCGCGACGAACGCGCGCGCTTCAGTGGCCATCGGCCGACCAGTGCGGCATGTCGCTCGCGCCGCCCACGAACTTGAGCACGCCGTACGTGGCGCCCACCGCCTTCAGGTCGGGGTTCATGCCGGTGCGCGGCTGGCTGTCGATGGCGACCACGACGCCGTCGCGCCGCGCGATCGACAAGGTGCCCGACCAGCTGATGGCCATGTCCACCGCCGTGCCCGAGATGTGGTTGGACTGCAGCGCCGGCGCCACGTTGAGCGCCTGCATGCCGTAGGCCTCGACCATCTCCTGTGCCGCGGCCAGCGACGCGATGGGGTCGTATCCGCCCTGGCCGTCCAGGTGCGCCCAGGCGATCGCCACGCCGTCGAGCGGCGGGATCGAGCGTGGGTCGGTCTTCTGCTTGACGATGGACCAGCACCAGTGCATCAGGTAGGCGCGCTGCGGCGGCCGCAGCGTGGCCGCGACGTTGACGCTGGCGCCAGCCGCGCCCATCGCGGCGATGAACGCGGTGAGGTTGGCGCGGAACGGCTGCGCGCAGTCGGCCACCGAGGCGCTGGTGGGAAAGCGCCCGACCCAGGCGCGGCCGCTGGGCTCGCGCGGCGACGGCGGGGCGGTGAAGGGCGCGGTGCCGGCGCTGGCCGGCGTGGCGGTGGCCTGGGCAGTGGTCATGGCGTTCTCCCTGCAAGGCGGTCGGAGGCGGCGCCAGCTTACGCCCGGGTGCGCGACGCCGGCAGGTTCAAAGAAGGGATGCGCGGATGGCCCGAAAACCCTGGCACCGGCTCACCGGGCGAGCCGGTGGGGCGCCTATGATTCCCCCATGCCCATGACTCTCGACGGGCGACTCGTCGTCGCCATCTCGTCCCGCGCGCTGTTCGACTTCGAGGAGGAGAACCGCGTCTTCGAGGGCAACGACGACCGCGCCTACATGCAGCTGCAGCTCGAGCGCCTGGATGTGCCGGCGCGCCCGGGCGTCGCGTTCTCGCTGGTGCGCAAGCTGCTGCAGTTCCGCGACCCGGCGCCGCGCGTCGAGGTCGTCATCCTGTCGCGCAACGACCCGGTCTCGGGCATGCGCGCGTTCCGCTCGGCCAAGCACTACGGCCTGCCCATCGAGCGCGGCACCTTCACGCGCGGCCGCAGTCCGTGGCGCTACCTGCGCCCGCTCGGCGCGCACCTGTTCCTGTCGGCCAACGACGGGGACGTGCGCTCGGCGCTCGAGGCGGGCGTGCCGGCCGCGCGCGTCGTGCCGCACGCGGCGCGCGCGTCGGACGCGCATCCGCACGAGGTCCGCATCGCCTTCGATGGCGACGCCGTTCTGTTCTCCGACGAGGCCGAGCGCGTGTTCCAGGCCGAGGGCCTCGACGCGTTCCAGGCCCACGAATCCTCCAACTGGGCGCGCCCGCTCGCGCCCGGCCCGTTCAAGCCGCTGCTGGAGGCGCTGCAGCTGCTGCAGCGTTCGTCCACCGACGCGATGAAGGTGCGCACCGCGCTGGTGACGGCGCGCAGCGCCCCCGCGCACGAGCGCGCGATCCGCACGCTGATGCAGTGGCAGATCGATGTCGACGAGGCGATGTTCCTCGGCGGCCTGCCCAAGGGCGAGTTCCTGCGCGAGTTCGAGCCCGACTTCTTCTTCGACGACCAGACCCGCCACGTCGAGAACGCAGCGCCGCACGTGCCCTCGGGCCACGTGGCTGCGGGCATCTCCAACCTGCCGCCGGGCGCCGCGTGAACGTCCGCGGGCGGATAATCGCGTCAAAGGGAGGGCCTGTCCGATGAAGACGCTGTCGATCGCCAACGGCGAACTCTGGTTGCACGCGCCGGGCGCCGGCCCGCGCCAAATCGAGTCGCCGTTCGCGCGCGAGCTGATCGAGCGCGACCTGCAGAGCCGGCGCAACACAGGCTGGAAGAACGCGCCGCGCGAGCAGCAGACCGGCGTCATCCCCAGCTCCAGCCTGTGGGGCCGGCGCGGCCCGGGCGGCGACAACGCGGTGCTGGTGCCGCGCTTCGAGCAGGCGGTGCGCGGCGACGACGACGACGCGCTGTACTACCTGCTGTCCGTCGGCGAGACGCGCGGCCTGTTCCGCCGCCATCTGTCCGAGGATCGCGAGGTGCGGCTGTTCCACCGCAGCGGCTGGACCTGCAACGGCTTCGCGTACAACCCCGGCGACAAGCGCCTGATCCTCGCGGCGCAGCACGCCAACGGCAGCGCGCACCTGGAGGTCTACGACGACGAGGGCACGCGCCGCGGCGCCATCACCGACGGCGACTGCGTCGACGCGTCGCCGTCCCTGGTGCCGGGGCGCTCGCGCACGGTCGTCTACCAGTCGAGCGGCGTCGCGCGCCATCCGCAGGTCGGCCACGTCATGGCCGTGGGCCACGCCTGCGTGCACATGCTGGACTACGGCAGCGGCCAGCTGGAGGTGCTGCTGGACGACGCGAAGTTCGACCACGTCGCCCCGCGCATGGACGCCCAGGGCGCGCTGTACGCCATCCGCCGTCCCGCGCTGAAGCCGCAGCACGAGCGCGCCGGCGTGGCGCTCAAGGACACGCTGCTGATGCCGTTCCGGCTGCTCAAGGCGGTGTTCGGCTACCTGAACTTCTTCAGCATGGTCTACGGCAAGGAGCCCCTGCGCTCGGCCGGCGGGCCGCGCACGCCCGAGCTCGACCAGGACCTGGGCCAGCTGTGGCTGCATGGCCGCATGATCGAACTGTCCAAGGCGCGCAACGACCCGCAGTACGCGGGCAGCCTGGTGCCGGCCAACTGGGAACTGGTGCGCGTGGCGCGCGCCGGCGCGCCGGTGGAGGTGCTCGCCAGGCACGTGGCCGGCTTTGACGTGCGCGACGACGGCCGCATCGTCTATACGAACGGCTACGACATCCTCGAGCTCGAAGGCAGCGAGAAGCGCACGCTGGCGCGCCAGGAGCAGGTGGCCAACCTCAGCGCCCTGTAGGCCGCCGAGGCGACTCGGGCGACGCCGGACCGCTCCGGCGGTGGGTGGGTTACGCCAGTGCCGCGGGCGGCGTTGCCGATTCGGCGCCCGGTGCGGGGGCCGCGCTCGCGGGGGCGGTCGCGGCGACCGCGGCGCTGCCCGCCGCCGCCGGCGCGAGGCTCGCGCGCAGCGCATCGGCCGTCAACGGCTCGGGCACGTGGTAGTGGAAGCCCTGTGCCCAGTCGACCCCCAGCTCGCGCAGCAGCACGGCGACGGCCTCGGTCTCGACGAACTCGGCCACCACCGGCTTCTTCAGCAGGCGCGCCATCTCGGTCATCGAGCGCACCATGCCGCCGTGCACGAGGTCGGTGTCCATGTCGCGCACGAACATGCCGTCGATCTTGATCGTGTCGAACGGCAGCTGGCGCAGGTAGGTGAAGGACGC
>DATCRO010000224.1:0-4442 GCA_036569025.1 Burkholderiaceae bacterium | reverse complement strand
CCTGTCGGCCAGCGGCAGCAGCGTCTCGCTGGGCGCCACCACGGTCGGCGGCAACCTGACGGCCGCGGCCTCGACGGGCGCCATCGGCCAGACCGGCGTCGTCGCGGTGACGGGCACGAGCACGCTCGGCGCCAGCGCGGGCGCCGTCACGCTGGCCAATCCGGCCAACGATTTCGGTGGCGCGGTCACGGCCAGCGGCAGCACCGTGAGCCTGGCCGGGGCGAACGCGCTGACGGCCCACGTCGACAGCAGCGGCAACGCCACCGTGTCCGCGGGCGGCGCGCTGTCGGTCGACGGCACCGTCGGCGGCAGCCTGGGCGCCACCAGCACCGGGCCGATCACGCAGTCGGCTGCGCTGACGGTGGGCGGTCCCAGCGTGCTCGATGCGGGCACCGCGGCCATCACGCTGGCCAGCGCCGGCAACGACTTCGGCGGCACCGTCACGGCCACCGGCAGCACTGTCTCGCTGGCCGACGCGAACGCGCTCGCCGTGCACGTCACCAGCAGCGCCGGCACCACGCTCGGCGCGGGCGGCGCGCTGGCGATCGAGGGCACGATCGGCGGCGGCCTCACTGCCACCAGCAACGGCCCGATGACGCAGTCGGCCGCGCTGACCGTCGGCGGCACCAGCACGCTCAATGCCGGCACCGGCGCCATCACGCTGGCCAACGCCGGCAACGACTTCACCGGCGCCGTGTCGGCCACCGGCGGCGCGGTCAGCCTGACCGACGCCAACGCGCTCGTCGTGCACCTGGGCGGCGCGAGCTCGGCCACCCTGAACGCGGGCGGCGCGCTGGCGGTCGACGGCAGCACCAGCGGCGCGCTCACGGCCAACGGCAACGGCGTGGTCCTCGGGGCCACGACGGTGGGCGGCAACCTGGCGGCCAACAGCGGCACCGGCACGATCACGCAGTCGGGCGCGCTGGCGGTGACGGGCGCGTCCACGCTCGACGCCGGCGGCCACGCCATCACGCTGGCCAACGCGGCCAACGACTTCGGCGGCGCGGTCACCGCGAGCGGCGGCGCGGTGTCGCTGTCCGACGCGAACGCGCTGACGGCGCACCTGACGGCCACCAGCGCGACGCTCGTCGCGGGCACGCAACTGACCGCCGACGGCGCCACCACCGGCACCGTGACGGTCACGGCCGCGTCGGCGGACGTCGAACAGGCGGGCGCGCTGACGGTGAGCCTGAACAACGTCGGCAGCGCCATCGTCAAGTCCGGCGCGGCGCTGCACGTCGACGGCAACAGCACGGGCGACGTCACCGCCAGCGGTTCGACGGTCACCCTGGGCGGCAGCACGCTCGCGGTCGGCGGCAACCTGGCGGCCACCTCGACGGCCGGCGACATCACGCAGGCGGGCACGCTGTCGGTCACCGGCACCAGCACGCTGGCGGCCGGCTCGGGCAACGTCACGCTCGCCGACAGCGCCAACGCCCTGGGCGGCGCGGTGACGGCCTCGGGCGCGAATGTCACGCTGGCGGATGCGTCGGCGCTGACGGCACACCTGGCGGCCAACGGCAGCGCCACGCTGACCTCGGCCAGCGGCCTGTCCGTGGACGGCAGCGCCGGCGCGCTCGACGTCACCGGCACCAGCGTCGCCTTCGGCGCCGCGGGCACGACGGTCAACGGCGCGCTGACCACCAACGGCGGCGGCGTCACCCAGTCGGGCACGCTCACGGTCACGGGCCTGTCGGCCTTCAATGCCGGCACGAACGACATCCTGCTGGCCTCGCCGGGCACCAACCTGCAGGGCGCGATCACGGCCACCGGCCACACCATCAGCCTGACCGACGCGCACGCCATCGACGCCAACGTCAACGCCACCGGCGACGTGACCTTGAACTCCACCGGCGGCGACGCCACCGCCAAGGGCAGCTTCGGCGGCGCGCTGACGATCAGCGGCGCCAAGGTCACGCTCGACCAGGGCACGCTCGCGACCCCGATGGTCATCAAGGGCAAGCTGGACGTCACTTCCTCGGGCGACACCTCGCTGACCTACGTGACGGCCGACGGCGCGCAGGTGTCGGCGGGCGGCGCGCTGATGCTGAACGGCACCCTGAAGTCCACCGGCGGCGACGTCACGCTCAAGGCGAACACGATCCAGGGCGTCAACAAGCTGGGCGCGATCGATGCGACGGCAGGTTCGGCGCTCTTGCTGGACACCACCGGCGGCGGCAGCATCGGCAAGGTCACGCCGACGCTCGGCGTGCTCGATGCCGACGCGATCATCTCGCTCCTGGGCGCCACCGGCCAGGGCGGCATGAACGTCCAGTTCGGCACGGGCAGCAGCGCGTGGTTCCGCGTGGCCTCGCAGCAGCAGACCGCGCTGCTGCACCCGCAGTCGTCCAGTTCGTCGCAGACCTTCTTCTGCGACATGGCCACCTGCGTCAACGTGCTGGGCCAGACGACGTCCATCGCCGACTCCGTGATCGCCAACATCCTGAGCACGGCCTCGCAGGATGCCGCCGACGCGGCGTTCGGCACCGAAAACCTCGACTTCGCGATCCGCAAGGGCTACGTGACCACCATCGGCCGCGTCCCGCCCGGCATCGACGAGATCGCGGGTGACCTCGGGGCGACGGCGTGTGACTCTCGGGTAACATCGCCGACGGCCATCGCCGCCGAGAAGGCCTGTTCCGCAGGCGCCAAGGCGGCCAAGTGATTCTGGCGGGGCGGCGCCGCCCCGTCCGGATCGTCACCACTTGAACAGGCGGGCGCCGTCCCACGCGGCGGCCGCTCCGATGCCCGGCTCGCCGGGCATCGTCGTTGATCCACAAGCCCTTTGAGCGACGTACCCAAACAACTGGGCAAGTACCAGATCCGCCGAGCGATCGGCAAGGGTGCGATGGGCATCGTCTATGAGGGATTCGATCCGATCATCGACCGGATCGTCGCCATCAAGACGATCAAGAAGGACGAGCTCGACGCCGAGGAGGCCGAGGAGCACTCGCGGCGCTTCCTGATCGAGGCCAAGGCCGCCGGCCGCCTCAACCACAAGAACATCGTCGGCATCTACGACTATGGCGAGGAGAAGGGCCTGTCCTTCATCGTCATGGAGTTCGTGCAGGGCAAGGAGCTCAAGTCCTTCTTCGCCGCCAAGCACCCGTTCTCGATGTCGCAGATCGTGCGGCTGATGGGCGAACTGCTCGATGCGCTCGGCTACTCGCACAGCCGCGGGGTCATCCACCGCGACGTCAAGCCCGACAACATCTTCGTCACCGACGACGGTTCGGTGAAGCTGGGCGACTTCGGCATCGCCCGCATCGATTCCACCTCCAAGACGCACGCCGGCACGGTGCTGGGCACGCCCAGCTACATGGCGCCCGAGCAGATCCGCGGCGAGACGGCCGACGCGCGCTCCGACCTGTACGCGGCCGGCGTCATCCTGTACCAGTTCCTGGTCGGCGAGCGGCCGTTCTCTGGCGGCATGGTGGCCGTCATGCAGAAGGTGCTGATGGAGGCGCCCAAGCCGCCGTCCAGCCACAACCCGTCCATCCCCGAAGCGATCGACATGGTCGTCCTGAAGGCGCTGGCCAAGATCCCTTCCGAGCGCTTCACCAGCGCCGCCGAATTCAGCCGCGAGCTGACGGCGGCCGTTGGGCTGGCCGACTCCGAGGACGAGTCCGAGTCGACGATGATCATGTCGGCCGACGCGCTCAGGGCGCTGCAGGAGGGCTTGCCGCCGTCCGAGCGCACCGGCGTCGGCAGCACGCACACCGGCACCGGCAGCACGCACACGGGCACGGGCACGGGCACGGGCGGCACCGGGCCGGCAGGGCGCTCGGCCGGCGGCCGCGGCGCGGCCATCGAGGAAGCCCGCCGGCGCGCCGAGGAGGCGCGGCGCCGCCTCGAGGAAGAGGCCAGGCGCGCCGAAATCGAACTGCAGCAGGCCGAGGCCGAACAACGCGCCGCCGAAGCCGAGGCGCAGGCCCAGTTCGAGCAGTCGATGGCGAGCTCGCAGGCCCTGCTGGCCGATGCCAAGGCGCTGCACGACGCCGGCCAGGCGCTGTTCGTGCAGAACACGCTGTTGGTGGACGGCCCCGGCCACGCCACCGCCGTCCGTGCGGCTGCCGGCAGGCTGCGCGCGAACGCGGCGCTGATCGGTGAGTTCATCAGCCAGTCCTATGCGCTGGCGCCCGCGTCGCAGTCCGAACTGGAGACGCGCCAGTCCGAGATGACCGCCGCGGCCGACGCGCAGGACGCGCTGGCCGAGCGCGTCGAGCGCGAAGGCAAGGCGGCGCTGACCAGCTTCGAGCAGAAGCTGGAGGTGCTGGAAAAGCGCCTGTCCAGCCACGACGGCGCCTGGGGCAACGAGTCGCGTGCGCTGGAGGCGCTCGACCCGGCGGCGGGCGAGATGTCCATCGTCCCGATCCAGGGCCGCCTGGACAAGCTGGCGGCCAGCGTCGAACAGGTCGCCAAGGGCTTGGCCACCGTGCAGG